>DQGV01000245.1 GCA_003524705.1 Anaerolineae bacterium
GCTAAGTCGTACTAATGAAATAGCAAACATAAAAAATGCAATCACCAATTCTATGCCAGTCAATTTGTTTGGTGAAAATGGAATCGGTAAAACTTCTTTGTTGCGTTATATCTCCCATCTTACTGAAACAAAAAAATTTAACGACGGTGTCATTTATCTCATTGCAAATGGGGAAGAACGCGGTGATTTACTCCAATTGATTTTTGATTCGTTTTATACCAGCAATCAAAATCAAAAACCAACCGATGCGCAATTGCGCGAAGACCTCAAAAATATTCAAGCCCTCATCATTGTAGATGACCTCACGCTCAAGCGCGAAGATACAGCATTTCTTTTAGATGCCCTTCCGAATAGCACATTTATTTTTGCATCCATCGAGCGAAGTTTATGGGGTGAAGGTCAGCCAATTGGTTTGGATGGTTTGCCCGAAAAAGAAGCCCTGCTACTTTTTGAACGCGAGTTAGGTCGTGAAATAAAAGATGATGAAAAAGAATCTGCTCTGCAAATTTGTAAGATACTTCTTTATCATCCCCTGCGGATATTACAAACCGCCTCCATGATTCGGGAAGATGGAATCAGCATCCCTCAGGCATTCGCCACACTGACGAAGACTCTCACCCAATCACCAGTGTTAGAAGCGACATTATCCAAAACAAATGAAACACAAAAGAAAATATTAAGTTTATTAGCGGTAGCAGGTGGATTTGCATTAACGCGTGAACATCTGCAAAAATTAGCAGGCTCATTAAATTTTGATACTGACATGAATCCACTTTTGGCGAAAGGATTTGTCTCCGCGAATGGAGCAAGTTTCAGTCTAAGTGGTGAAGCGGTTGCGTCTTTAGTCCGCATGTGGGATTTATCAGGTTGGGAAGATGCGCTGATTGGTCATTTTTCAAATTGGTTACAAACTGCGCCACAAGATATGTTGGTTGACCAAGTAGCAAGCACATTGTTTTATTTAATTCAACGCGCGGGTGAAAAGAAACAATGGAAACACGTTATAACAATTGGTCGTAAGCTTGAACAAATTTATGCACTCAAAAAGAAGTGGGAAGGCTGGCTGAAAATTTTGAATTTGTTGCGCATGGCGGCAAGTGCCTTGAAAGATAAATTTTTGGAAGGCTGGGTTACCCATCAGTTGGGAAGCAGAGCCATGTGCATGGGCTCGAAGATACAAGCAACTGAATTATTGAATCAGGCATTGAAGATTCGCAAAGCAATTGGTGATAAACCCGGTTTACAAGTAACACAACATAATTTAAATGTGTTGGCAAATTTACCGGTGCCAAATAATGCCTCATCGTTGAAATCTACAAGCATTAGAAGATTTATGATTATCGGTGGTATTACGAGTGTTGTTGTAATTACCGCATTGCTAATTGTTGCTGGTGTTGTCTTTTTACCTGCATTGCTCAATCCGACTGAAATTTCTCCACCTACCGAAGTTCCAACTGATATTCCAACCGATATTCCTCAACCTACTGAAACAATAACGCTCATTCCAACAGTCAATTTGCTTACGCCAACGATTGAAGTGACAAGTACAAATACAGTCGCCCCAACGATTACGCCCCGCCCGCCAATTGTTTTGTATGATTTTGTAGCACGAGCCGATGAGGCAATTTGGGAAACAATTAAGTTGGAGGGAACCTTCCTTGAAGACACAAAAAATTATCGGTTTGTTGAAAATCCTGACCAAGATTTTACAACTTTTCAGGAAGTGATGGATGGTGCAAACGTGGCATATATTGGTTGGATAAGTTCTCCGCCAATTGAAGATGGCTCTATTCATAAACAAGTGTTGCTTGTGTTTACGCATGGAAAAAGCCGCTTAAGCTATGCAAATGGATATTACGATTTATCAAATATTAGATTGCAATCTGGAGATAGGTTTGAAGCCGAAGTCGGGCATGTCTATCCTAACCCAGAAGATTTACCTTTGCCTTATGATATTGAGTTTCAGGTATTTTTTGTAGGTGAGGGTAGTAGTGGGTTAATAGAGGTTCAAGAAGTTGTACTTCTTGGTGAAGTCACTGAGTATTTAGATGGTAAGACTACAAAATTCTCATTTGATATTCCGAAAAACTTACACGGCAGAAGTGGCTTTTTTGTTCTTAAGGTTTTTTCAGGTGAAGATGTTGGGTTTAGTTGGGGTGTGTGGCTGAGGGCACAATTGATTGGATATAGCATCAGGCAGTGAGTTTTATCCGCTGGTGAAGCAGGTTGAGGTTAAGTGTGAGGCGGGTACTTAATCTAAATTTAATCCTGTACTAAGTTGACCTCCTCTTTTATAATATTCATCCATGACGGAGAATGGGCGATTACCTTATCGTTTACGAGAGCCATTCCTTGCAAAAACGGAATTGGCTCTTTTTCGTACGTTGACGGAAATGATGGGGAGCCGTTATGTGATTTCTCCGAAAGTGGCGTTGAGTGATGTGTTTTATATTGTGCGCCCAAATGAAAATGTGCATTTCTTTAATAAGATTTTTCGTAAGCATATAGATTTTTTGCTGTGTGATTTGAAAACGATGAAGCCTTCGTTTGGGGTGGAGATGGTCAAGCCGATTGCGAAAAACGGC
>DQGV01000371.1:0-148 GCA_003524705.1 Anaerolineae bacterium
AATGGGAAAAAGCGGCGCGAGGTAAAGATGGTAATGTTTATCCTTGGGGAAAAACATTTGATGGCAAATTAGTAAATTACTGTGACAGCAATTGTTCGTTTAATCATGCGGATAATTCTTTTAACGATGGCTATGAAGATGTTGCTCC
>DQGV01000371.1:418-4326 GCA_003524705.1 Anaerolineae bacterium
AGGCAATGTTTGGGAATGGGTGAACGATTGGTATGGTGACAATTATTATCAAAGTTCGCCTTCTTTTAATCCACAGGGTCCCTCTTCTGGGGAATATCGAGTGTTGCGAGGCGGCTCGTGGTATGACTACAGTTATATCGTCCGATCTGCTCTTCGCAAAGGGTACAGTCCTTCGGCTACGGTCTTCAACTTCGGTTTCCGTTGCGCAATGGATGCTGACCAATAAAATAAAACTCCCGTCAAATTTGACGGGAGTTTTCAATTACAAATTAATATTCACGTTTCACTATTAACTTCATCACGACAAAATCACCTGACCACAATACTCACACTTATCCATACCAAGTTCCAATGTACCGCCGCAGTTGGGGCAGTTGAATGTTTCGGCTTTGATGTTATAACCTGCGGCTTTGAAAGCGGCTTCGTTTTCGGCTAAATCTCCACGCAGGCGTTTGAGGCGTGCCAGGTATGAGTCACCAGCCATTTCACCAGATTTTCGCAAACGCTCCACATCGGCAATATGTTCTTTCAACATGCGGCGTTCGGCTTCTAAACTTTCTTTGCTTTTATCTTGAAATGAAACTTTCATTTCAGGTTTGGGCGGGATGGAAGCAAGAATCCCCGCAATGATAAGTATCACAGCAGAAACAAGTAGCCCGACGATAAGAGGCGTATATGTAAATCCAGGAATCGCGCTCAAGGTCACTGTTTGAGTCTGCACTTCGTTGTAATCTGCAATCACCACATAACGTTCAGTGCCAAGCCTGCCAATATCAACCCGCGTGATGCCTGTTGAATGTGTTGGCAAATTATTGCGCGTGCCATCGGCAGTGAACACAGCCACCACGCCAGATTCATCACCGATGACGGCTTCTTGCTTGCCATCTTCGTCAATATCTAAGCCTGCAATTTCATTTACTTTATCGGATAAAGAACCGCTCCACATCTCGGTGGCAGTTGTTCCATCGTAGGAGAAAGCCCACACGCCTCCATCTTTTCCGCCGACCACAATTTCACGCGACGATGGGTTGCCATCTAACTCAACTTCACGCACTTCACTGACGGCTTGACCCAATGTTGTAGAAAAAATAATTGTGCCATCGTTAGCAGAAAAAATATAAAACTCGCCATATTCATTACCAGTGATGACTTCACTATTGCCATCGGCGTTTAAATCAAAGGCACGCATGCGGCGTAATTGACTTTGTGAATAATTCCAAAGATTTCGCCCATTTGAATCAATCACATACACACCACCATAATAGGATGCAACCGCTAAATGCACTTGACCATTAATACGGGCATCATCCATGCCGCGAATTTCGTCACTGCCAATATTGCTTGACCATAAGGTTTGACCATTCAAATCTAAAGACAATAAATTGCTAGACATATCGCCTAAGACAATTTGAGGTCCAGACGGAAAGCGAATCAATGCCACACGCGAAGGCGTGCCAATAGGAAGGTTTGTTGCTAATGTTCTCACTTGCCCATTGATGATGACATCTACGCCGTTGTTATAAAAAACGATAATATCTTCTGTGCCATCACCATTGAAATCGCCCAATGTAGTTTTCGGTTGCTGATAATTCCAAGACCATAATACTTCGCCATTGCCCTCATATACTGTGACGTTAAGTGTATTTTGAATAAATAATTCATTTTGCCCATCTCCAGTAAAGTCCAATACTTTCATGCTTTCGGCTGTGGAGTATTGTTGAGTCCAGGCTACGTTACTGCCAAATTTTTCAGCAGTCACCATGCCGCTGAAGGCAAACACACCAGAGACGACCATCACTAAACAGGCTAAGATAAATGCAATAATAAACGGGATAACTTTTCGATTCATGAATATACCTTTCGTTTTATGCTGTCTTTCGTTGTAAAAGCGAGTATGACGATTTTAGAAAATTCAAAATTTGTTCTTGCTCTACTTCTTCAAATGGAGATTTGGCTAAGATGTTAATCATGCCACCTTCTGTGCTTAAGGTCTCAATTTTATATTTGCCAATATTTTGACCTTGTTTGAAATCTTTATTTGGCACAATTTTATATGCTTCAGGGTTAACGACGATGCGCACTTTCAATTCTTGTTCTGCGCCTTTGAATTTTTCAGGCTTCGATTTCATCTTTCCACTAATGCGGCTTCGCTTCCAATACGATTTTCGGTTTTTTGTCTTTTGAATCGCATTCACACGTAAAACATTGCCGTCATATAATTTCGCTTTCAGTGAAAGCCATTGGTCTGCGAAATGTTGCGTGGTGCGGTCTTGTGCATCTTTTGTCTCACGAGCAACTTTGGTGGGGAGCATGGCTCCAGTTAAATCCAAATGCCCGAGGAAAGTAGAACCAGGTTTGAGGTCGTCACGAAGCGTGTGTAAGATTTCTTTCAAGCCTTTGTAGCGCGGAGAAAAATCATGCGAGTCACTTTTTCGTAAACTGCGTGCCATGATGAATGCCGCAATCCATAAAAGAAATGCGCCACCTGAAAATACAAGTGAGAAATATCCAAACACCAAAAGTAAAACATCAATCAAAACCAAACCAACACCGATGAAAAAAATAATCATCGGAATCCAACGCCATTTATCACCCGCGGATTCAGTTTTTTCAACTTTGCTCTTAAAGTTATCCAAACCGCGAATGATTGAATCGGGTTTATCTGCAATCGAGATATAAACTGGTGTGTAATCTTTTTTGCCTGCACGGCTGGGTGCAGGTGCTTTTTTGCGAGCAGTGTTTAACAAATAAAAAAACAAAATAACAACGACAACTGCAATTCCACAAAAAACAAACATTCATTCCTCCGAGCGTTTATAATCCAACACGATGCCTAAAATTCTTTATACTGCTTTTGATATTGTACCAAGCCCAAAAGGCGCATCTACTCATATTTTGCACAATCTGCGCGGGTTGGTCAATAGCCAATTTGATGTCCATCTTATCACGCCGAACGACGGACTTCTACCCACCGAAGATACTATTGAGGGTGCAAAGGTCACCCGCATTTCGCAAGACCTGACGCAAAATTTTTTAGCACGGGCTGTACATTTTGGCAAAGCGGTTTCATCGCATTTGGCATTGAATCAAGATTATGATGTAGTGCATTTCAGAAATATTTGGGACGGATTTTCAATTACGCAAAATAAAAATAAATTCAAATATAAAACATTATTTGAAGTGAATGGGCTTCCTTCGATTGAGTTGAAATATCATTATCCAGGTTTAGATGCCGAGTTATTGTCAAAGATAAAAGAACAAGAAATTGCGACATTACATTTAAGTGATGCGATAATTTGCCCTTCACATGTGACTCGCGAATACATCGCCTCATTGGGTCTTGATAGAAAACTGGTGACTGTTATCCCCAACGGAGTCAGCCCTTCAGATTTTTCCCCGTCGCCTCTACCGACTCGTGAGAATCGAATCCCTGTTTTGCTTTACATCGGTACTTTAGCGGATTGGCAAGGCTTGGATATATTGATAAAAGCATTGCCAAAAATTCTTGAACACAAACAAGTCAAATTACAAATCGTTGGGCGTGGACGTTCTCGCCAAAGAAAAATGTTAGCCAAGCAAATCCGCAAATTAGGTTTGGAAGAGCATGTTTTGATTCAGCCTGCTGTTCCTCATCATGAAATTCCGCAGTTGATTTCAAATGCAGATATTTGTGTCGCTCCACTTGGGCTCAATGATAGGAATGTCACGCAAGGTGCATGTCCTATCAAAGTTTTAGAATACATGGCGGCGGGCAGACCTTTGCTTGCTTCCAATATGCCGATCGTTCGTGAACTTGTGCGTGAAGATATTGATGCTTTATTATTTTCTCCCAATGACCCCGATGATTTAGCTCGCCAAGTTTTTGCATTATTAAATGATTTTGAATTATCACAAAGGCTCGCATCTTC
>DQGV01000214.1 GCA_003524705.1 Anaerolineae bacterium
GAAGAAGCGCCTTCGCCATTTATGGATGAAGAGTTGCGCGAAAAAATGGGAAGTGTGGCGGTGAAATCTGCGCAGGCTGTGGATTACGTCAATGCAGGCACGATTGAATTTTTCCTTTTTGAGAACAATGAGTTTTATTTCATAGAAATGAATACGCGTTTGCAGGTGGAGCATCCGATTACTGAAATGATTACCGGCGTGGATATTGTTGCTGAACAAATTCGTATTGCACGTGGCAGACAATTAAGTTACACACAAGACCAAATTAAGTTTAATGGTCATGCGATTGAATGTCGAGTGAACGCCGAAGACCCTTTTAATAATTTCATTCCATCTACTGGACGAATTGCACATAGTTTGTTACCAACAGGTCCGGGCGTGCGCGTGGATACTGGTGTGTATCCGGGTTTTGAAATCACGCCGTATTATGACCCGATGATTGCAAAATTAATTGTGTGGGGTGAAACTCGCGCCCAAGCAATTTTGAGAATGCGTCGCGCGTTGGAAGAATATCGCATCGTTGGCGTTCGCACCAATATTCCATTTCATCAAACATTGATGGATTCGCATCGCTTCATGGGTGGGCAATTTGATACACGATTCGTTGAAGAACGTTTTTCAATGGATACAGAAAACGCTTCAGACCCTAACGTGGAAATTGCCGCGATTCTAGCGACATTGGTTGCCCATCAACAAACTGAGCGTTCCGCAAGAATCTTCCGCCCGAATGAACGCGATACCAGCAACTGGAAATGGGTTGGACGTTGGGAAAGAATGCATAGATAGCTGTTAGCTGTCAGCATTCAGCGATTAGTAATTGGTAATTTCGGTGGTCGAGTAGGTTGAGCGGTTTTTGCGAGACCATATCGAGACCACAAGGTTAATAAAAAATTTTCTTAAACTGTTGGTCTCGGTACGCCCTCAAAGTGCATTCGGGCTACTCGACCAACGCGAGGCAAAATGAAATATATAACAACTGTTGATGGAAAAGAATATCTAATAGAAGTTGTGGATGAAAAACATATCCGCGTTGGTGACCGTTTACTAGAAGTAGATTTTGAATCTGTGAATGGTCAACCTGTCTTTTCTGTTATCTTAGATGGAAAATCATACGAGTCGTTTATCTCTGAAAGTGATGAAGGCTGGCAAGTGTTGATGCGCGGACGTCAGTATCAAATCACGGTTGAAGATGAAAGAGAAAAGCGTCTGCACGCCGCGGCAGGTGGAGGCGTGGCAGAAGGAGGCGAGTTTAATCTCAAAGCCCCAATGCCAGGATTAGTCGTCGCCATTCCAGTTTCAGAAGGTCAAGAAATCAAGAAGGGACAAGTGTTGATTATTCTTGAATCAATGAAAATGCAAAATGAATTAAAGTCACCGAAAGATGGAATCGTGGAGCGGATTCGAGTCAAGGCTGGCGAAAGTGTGGAGCAAAAGCAAGCACTCTTAAGTGTGAAGTAAAAAGCATAGCCACAGAGAACACAGAGTTCACTGAGATTTTTAAAAGGGTTTTCTCAAATATCTCTGTGACCTCTGTTGCTAAAAGATTATGTGAAAATATGTTAAACCAAGAAACCGAAGTAAAATTTTTTGTACGAAATTTGAAACCTATTGAAATGCGCCTTCTGGAATTGAAGGCGCATTTGATTCAACCACGCGTGCATGAAATCAATTACCGCTTTGACTTTCCGAACAATGAGTTGAGAAATAATCAAAAAGTGTTACGGCTCAGAAAAGATGAACAAGCGAAATTAACTTTCAAGGGTGTAAGTAAAGAAATTCAAGGTGTGATGAGCCGAGAAGAAATTGAGTTTGTGGTTGAAGATTTTGACAAAGCAAAACAATTGCTCGAATCGCTTGGTTTTACACCTGTTGTGTTTTACGAAAAATTTCGCACGACGTATGAATTCAATGAAACGCACATTATGTTGGATGAATTACCATATGGTGAATTTGTTGAAATTGAAAGCAACGATATTTCTTCAATAAAAAATGTTTCCAACTTACTAAACTTAAATTGGAATATGATGGTCAAAGCAGGGTATCATGCCTTGTTTGACCGTGTTGCAAGCGGATATAATTTAGATCGATGGAATTTGAGTTTTGAGGCTTTGAGCGGGGTGAAAATCAAACCCGAAGATTTGAAAATTAGTTTTGCGGATTGAATCATATTGTGCTAAAAGCATATTTAAAAATGCGTTATTTCTTTCTTATCTTATGTATTGGATTGATATTCTTTTTGGCTAGTGGATGTGTTCCGACACAATCAGTAGTAGAAACTCAGGTTTTTACTTTTACTCAAAGCCCAATTCAGACTTTGAAATCTACCCCTATTTCTACGGTAACTTCCACACTTGCACCTCCAAGATTTGATGTCTTTGAGATTATCCCATCAAATAGATGCAAAGCCTCAATTGATAAGGAAGTTTTTACTGTTGCGTGGAAAAATGATGAGGAATTTAGATTTGCTTACTACCCATTAGCCACACCAAATAGCAATGATGAAATCCCGCAAATGTCTGAACTCCAATGGGTTTCTTACAATATAGAAGCAGGAAAAGTAATACCAGACATACCATTTATTATTTTTGACAACTCTTTTTGGGAGAGAAATCATTTGGAGAATAATGCTATAAATCCCGAACTAGCAGGTTATTTTTCTCCAAGTGGGAAATATGTGATATACAGCATCTTTCTAGGAAAGTCATTTGAACCAACTGCTAAAAATGAAATATGGGTTGCAGAAACAAATGGTTCACAAAGATGGAAAATCTATGAAACTAGTGGAAATGCTGTAAGTATTTCTTGTGCGGCTTGGTTCGAGA
>DQGV01000169.1 GCA_003524705.1 Anaerolineae bacterium
GCTTGTAATTTCTTCAAATTCTTTTTTACGTCGTTCTTCATCAATTTGAAAAGTCAAAATTTCTAATTGTTGTTTCAAACCTTCTTCACGTTCTTTTACTTTGCTTACCATTGAATAAAATGTAAAAAGCAATTGAGACGCTTTCGCATCGTCAGAATTAGCAGTATTCATAATGGGTTGCGTGTTTTCCAAAAATGAATAATCACCTTCGGCAGTTTTTTGTGACCAATCAATCACTTTCTCAATGTATGTAGTTGAAAAACGTAAGCGATTTGAAAAACCACGCAAAATTCCCAAAGAAACATCAAAACGCTCATCTAATAATTCAAAGAAAGCGTCACGAGTTAATTCTAAGGCTTCTACATCTTCTAAGGCAATCGCACCTGCTGAGCGTGGCAGTTGGTCAATCAAAGCCAATTCGCCAATTGTTTCGCCACCATCCACTTTGTTGATGATGATTTCATCACCTTTTGAGTCGGTAGTGACAATCTTCAAACTACCTTTCAGAATCACAAAAAACGAATCAGCTGGGTCACCTTTGCGCATTAAGGCTTCGTCTTTGCTATAATTCTGGACAGAAGCCTTCGCCGCCACTGCGGTTAATGCCTCTTCTGATAATTCTTTGAATAAACTTGTCTCTTTGATGGCTTTCAGCCTGCTTTGTTTTAACTCTTGTAATTCGGCATCTTTCACTTTTTCAGTGACACGGTCCCAAATCCCGCCTCCTTTTTGACCTGTACCTGCTGAAGCAATTCGGGCATTTAACAAGTTGAAAACTTGGGTATCCATGCCAGCATATACTTCTCGAACCATCATCATACAATATACGCCGATTTGATTCCGCAATTTATTAATATCATCGCCAAGTTCTTCAATAATTTTGTTAATCTCGGCTTTTCTAACTTCGCTTGTATCTTTACCAAGTAAATTTCGTTTAATCCCAATTTCTGCTTGTTTATAAATTAAGCTTCTAACCAAATTGGCTTTTTCGGTACCAAATCTTTTTTCTATTGGCAAAAGCACTTCGTTTATCTTTTCAATATTGCTGACCACTTGTGTTTCTTGCTGTGTGACGCGGTCTGTCATATCAAGTTTTTCAGCCACCCATTGCTTTTGAATATTCATTCCACGGCGGATGATAACGTAAATCAAGCCCACGCCTATCACCCCATAGATAATGGCTACTAAAATAGCAACCCCTTCACTTACCATTGAATTAAACAAAGCATGGAAGAAAATTGCGAAAACATATCCAGCCAAGATAATCAAGGGTGCGCGTTTACTTTTATCATCTCGTTGATTGGCTAAAGCAATGCCAATGATTCCACTGCCAGTGGCATGGACAAAGTTGGTAGAAAATACTCTAGCAATTGCCACTAAAAATGCAATTTCCAGATTGTTATTCATGTATTGCACATTTTCAATCACTGCAAAGCCAATGCCCACACCAAAACCATAAATCGCGCCATCTACAATATAGTTAAAGTCTGCACGGTTGACGAGGTAAATGATAATGAGCGATTTAAGAATTTCTTCTACAATCGGAGCCCAAAAGCGTACCACCTCGTTCCATGAATCGGCTAAGCCTATGTTTAGAATGGCTGGGTTAATTTGTGCGGCAAGGAGATAAGCAAAAAATCCAGCAACCAATGTGACAACATTGAATGTAGATTTTCCCGTTTGATACAAATCGTAGCGTCTGAGTATCCATAAAAATAAAACGGGAACTGCGAAAGCAATTAAAAGTGCAAATGCAACAACCATGAGGAAATCATACCTTATCTACATACACCCTGCAAGGAAAAAAATACTCGGCAATAAAATAATTGCCGAGTATTTCATTACAATTTTGTTTTAATATCCACGCGAACCGGGTTCTTTAGAAGGTGACCACTGCGACCATTTATCAGTAGATGGATGTTGTGTGACAAAATAAATATCACTTCCACCTTGCCACCATGTTGAGTAAATATCTTGGTTACCATTTCTTGTGGATGTGAAGGATATATCTGTTCCTCCACAATTCCAAGATGGGGCAGAATCTACCCCTTCAAAATCAGTTAGTTGATATTCAGTGTTGGTGGTTAGGTCGTAGGTAAATATGTCGGTATTGCCACCAACTGTCACTTGATATGCGATGCGATTTCCTTCTGGTGACCAAGTTGCATTACCGGCATTACCGCCAACTGAAATTTGCTTGAAGTTTTTGCCTTGTACATCAGAGACGTATAAGTCCCATGTGCCAGTCATGTTGATGAAGAAGGCAAGTTGTTTACCGTTTGGTGACCAAGTTGGGAATAAGACATCATTTGAGAATGAAGTTACTTGAAATTCTGTGCCTGTTGAAATATCAAATACATAGACATTCCATGAACCAGTACGATTTGATTGGAAAGTAATCCAGTTTGCATCCGGTGAGTAGAAGGGGTTGATATCATTTGCCACATCTGAAGTTAATTGCGTTTCTTCGCCAGTATCTATGTTGAGCATAAAGATATCTGCATTTCCATTACGGTCACTTTGATACACAATGGTTTTATTATCTGGTGCAAACATAGCATTGATGTTATTTGAATTTGTATTTGTTAATCGCTTTTGTGAATTTCCGTTACTATCGGTAAGATATAACTCAACATTACCATCACGGTCACTCTGGAACACGACCCATTCATCATTCAAAGAACGGCTTGGGCGTGAGTCATTTGAATTATCTTTATTACTGAGGTTAATTGCTTCTACACCGCTTACACCTTCAATACCATCTAATCGGAAGATTTCTAAATCACCTGAACGGAATGAATGGAAGGCAATCCAATTAGGGCAGGCTGGAACTCCTTGTGCGTTGAATTTAACTTCTGGAGCAGGGTTTACTGCTGTAATAGGAGGAGTAGGAAGCACTGGAGGCAAAATTGTTGGTGGAGGAGGAGGAAAAGGTAAAACAGCAGTCGGATTTGTTGGAGTAGGAGTAGGAACTGTTGGATCCACTACAGGAATAATAGCATCTGGCGGACAAACAGGGTCAACTTCGCCTTGTGCGGCGCGACAATTTGCATGCAAACTTCCATTGACAGGATTGCCACGCCCATGGTCACCTTGACCACATGGTAATTGACCTTGGTCTAAGCATGGGTCAGATGGGTCTTGTTTAGAACCGCGAACATCAACGCCATCAGGGTTTTGAACGTTGGGGTCACCAGTACCAGATTCGTTTGGTCCACTGGAGTTTCCACCGCCTTGATTATTGTTGTTTCCGCCACCCTGATTGTTATTGTTTCCACCGCCTTGGTTGTTATTATTCCCATCACCCTGATTGTTATTGTTTCCACCGCCTTGGTTGTTATTATTCCCACCACCTTGA
>DQGV01000482.1:0-446 GCA_003524705.1 Anaerolineae bacterium
TAATCTTAAGACTGGATAGTTAACCAGTAAATCCCGATTCATATCTCGCCCAGGAAATAATTGGTGCGTGTAAAAAATATCTACTTCTACCGCTAATTCAAAATCCCATTCAGATGGCTTAGGATCACGTTCTCGTGAAAAAAATATTCCAAAATCATGATGTAAATTTTGTGCAAAAACTAATTGAGGTACAAAAGCCATTGCTGATGGCTCAGCACCACCATTCCAATAAGAATAAGGTTTGTAAAAGCCAATGCCGTTGTAATTATTTTCATTGTGTTGAACTTCTGTTTTATATAATGAAATACCATCTGCGTTTTCAAAAGAATATACCAAATGGTCAAGATAGTAAGCTGCTCCAAGAATGTACTCTATTTCATCACTAGAACCTTTTGCTCCAAGTTCACCATGCTTAATATCGTACAAAATATCTAAAACTTCTCGGC
>DQGV01000482.1:748-6459 GCA_003524705.1 Anaerolineae bacterium
GATATTTGGTCTCCAATTTACGCCAAGTGCATCACATGCATAATCTAAAATACCTTTTTGTGGTTTATATTCACACTTTGGATAATTACTACAACCAATAAACCTTCTTTGAGTCGACTGATTTACTCTATAAACAAGAGGATGTCTACAACGAGGGCAATCACGTCCGACGCGATTTCTTATTACTTTGCGATGGCTCTTAGCCTTGCGTTTTATCATGCGAAAATGTTTTTCATTGATTTGCCAGAAAACACCTAATTATCTAATCTCTGTTCTCTAATCTCTTCTAATCACTTCAACTTTAACAAAACTTTTCCGTCTTCCCACAATTCTTCAATTTGATAAAAATCACGTTGATCTGGTGAAAACAAATGCACCACCACATCACCATAATCCACAATTACCCAGCCATCACGTGAGTTACCTTGTTTCTTGGCTTTCTTCTTAAATTTTTTACGAATATCATCCATCGCGCTATTTGCGAGCGCATCGAGCATACGGTCACTCGTCCCCGTACAAATCACAAAATAATCTGTAAACGAAACAATGTTTTTCAAATCTAGCAGAACAATGTCTTCTCCCTTTTTATCTTCCAGCGAGTTGACAATTTCACGAGCAAGTTCAAGTGTATTCAGAATTCACCTCAATGTTTTTGTAGGGGCGGGGTTATCCCGCCCAAATTGGGCGAGGAGACCTCGCCCCTACGATAATTTTGCCGAAAATAATTTTGTATAAACAGACCCATTTTGATGCAAGTCACTTTGATACAGATGCACCGAGTCTACTCTAGCAGATGGAATTTTGCCAAGTTGAAAAGTTTGTATGGCATTACGAATTTTTTGCATTTCGTTTGGATGGATATTTTGTTTGACTCGTCCCAAGGTCAGATGTGGAGAAAAAGCACGCGCCTCTTTTTCATAGCCTAATCTTGATGTGCCTGCGTCTACATCTCTTTGTAGTGAAGTCAACTCTGCCGCGGGCTGAATCCCAAGCCACAGGACGCGAATCAACTTTCCACTTGGGAAAGAACCGATGCCGCCAATTTGCAAATCAAATGCGGCATGTGAATCAGATAGTTGAGTCAGCATCTGTTTGAGAAAATCAACATGATTATTTGGAATGTTCCCCAAAAATTTTAACGTGAGGTGCATGTTTTGAATCGAAGTCCAGCGGATAGTTTCTTGCCCCAATATTTTTTGCAAACGGGAAGATTCTTTTTTAATTGAGTCTTGAATGGGTTGAGGGAGGTCAAGCGCAATGAATGCGCGGATTTGCGTCATGCAGTGTGATTGCTCAATACTTTTTCTACGGCTTGCTTCAAGTCTTGAAAGCCGACAGGTTTGGTGAGGTATATCGCCGCGCCAGCCTCTAACCCAGATTTTATATCGCTCGGCATACTTTTGGCTGAGACGACAATGACCGGGATTTTTGCGAGTTCGGGTTCGCGTTGCATAAAACGGAGCACTTCTAAACCAGAAATGTCGGGCATCATAATATCTAATAAAATGACGTCGGGTTTTTCTTGGGCAATCATCGGGATGGCGGGCGTGCTAGAAAACATCTTAATCACCCGAAAGCCGTTCACGCGCATCATTTCGCCGAATAATTCAGCGGCGTCGGTTTCATCTTCAATTATCATCACGGTTTTTTGGTTTGTGCTCATACAATTGCCTCTCATCTAAAAATAGCATAAAGAATTATAAATGACAAGTGGTTTTTTGTTTCGTTATGATTTCGTAAGAAATCCCTTTGAGGTTATATCTAATCTTAAAAGATTAGCCACAGAGCACACAGAGGGCACAGAGATTCTTTTTTTCTTTTCTCAAAAAACTCTGTGACCTCTGTGGCTAAGACATGGAGAAACTTATGACAGAATTAGATATGTTACGTGCTGAAAAAGATGATTTTTTTGGAAACCATTTCCAAAGTCCGCTTACGCCAGAACAAAGAAAAGATTTTAAGGGGTTGAGCTACTTCCCTGAAAACGAAGCCTTGCGCTTAGAAGTGCAAGTGGAAGAGTTTGCTGATAAACCCAGTTTTGAAATGCAAACTTCAACGGGTGATGTGCGCATTTATGAAAAATATGGAAAGTTTAAGTTTCATGTGGAAGGCGAAGAAGTTGAGTTGACGATTTATCAAGATGGGCATGGATTCTTTTTGCCGTTTGTAGATTCACTAGCCAACAAAGAGACATACCCTGCTGGACGTTATCTTGAACCTGAACCTTTACCTGGTAATCGCTTCATTGTGGATTTCAACTTGGCATACAACCCCTACTGTGCCTACAATGAGAAATGGTCTTGCCCCATTACGCCGTTTGAGAATCGTCTGAAAGTGCCGATTCGGGCGGGCGAAAAATTATTCCATGAATAAATAGACTGTGGACGATGGACAGTAGACAGTGCTGTAATAACAAAAACTGACAAGTAAAACTTGTCAGTTTTTGTTTTGAGTGTTTTCTAGCACACTTAGCAATGCCGCATATTCTTCGTGACAACCATTGCAAATATCTAAATGTTCACGTAGAAGCGGGGCGATTTTTTCTACATCTCTGCCGTGAAATTTATGTTCCACAAACTCATCCAATTGCATAAACATGTCATCACAGGTGATTTCGTCTGCCCGCGCACGCTCAAGGATGTTGATAATTTTAAGCACAACCTCGTCTGTCATTTCGGGTTGGGGGGCAGGTTTGCCGAATAAGTTTTGGAACAGGTCTTTTAATTTCATTCGTTGTCTAAGACGTTTAACTTAATATTAATCTTACTTTTGCTCAAAAGCACTTAACAAGTCTTGTGGCGTTAAGTCCTCAAGAGAAAGCCGTTTTTTCAACCGCAGACGGGCATCATGCAGAAGTTTATACAAAGCATTGCGGTTGGTTTTCATTTTTTTTGCCGCCTCTTCCATTGGAATATCTTGCAAGCCGAGCAAGGTTAGAGCTTCGCGTTGTTTTGGGGTGAGTTCTTCTTGCAAAATTCTACGCACTCGTTCTAGCATGTCTTTGCGTTCTGCGGAGGTTTCAGGAGATGCCTGAGGGTCAGCAAGCAGGCCGGGGGGAGGAGGAGCGTCTTCATTTTCAGTGAGTTCATCCAATGAAGCGTCACGCCAACGTTTGCGACGTAATTCGGTGAGAGCAATCCGAATTGCAATTTTATGAACCCATGTTGTAAACAAACTCCGCCCTTCAAATGTATCGAGTTGGTCTAGCACGCGCAATAAAGTTTCTTGAGTCACTTCTTCAACCAACGGCGGAAAGAGCGGGTCATCGGATGAGAGCCAACGCGAAAGCGCATACGGCAGACCCTTTTGAATCACATCGCGTAAATCGTTTAACGCTTCTTCATGAGGTATGCCTGTGCTTCGTAAATCCGCAAGCCAAGCTTCATTAGTACGGGTAGACATTGTGACGGAATTATAAGTTATAAGTTGACTCAAAATCAAATTCTTATGAAAATTTGAGACTTTTTGATAGGAATAAAAAAACATCACCTCAAATGAAGTGATGTTTTGTGGTCTCAACAAGACTCGAACTTGTGACCTCACCGATGTGAACGGTGCGTTCTAACCAACTGAACTATGAGACCCTATGAGCGACCGAGATTATAGCCGAGCCTCACCCCTTTGACAAGGAAAATATTTGTAGGGACACAGCAAAACGATTTATTGTCATCATCATAAAACGACTCGCTGTGTCCCTACTTTATATATCTATGGAGGTGGCAAATAACTCCATGGATTTACTTTCGTACCCGCCATAATTTCAAAATGCAAATGTGCGCCAGATGAACGCCCGGTATTTCCGATCGCACCAATGACTTCACCCTGCCCAACACTTTGTCCACAACCTACATTCAAAGCACTTAAGTGAGCATACAAAGTTTGAAAACCATTGCCATGGTCAATCATAATCATATTGCCATAGCCGTAATCATTCCAACCGGCATATACAATCACACCGGCATCTGAAGCATACACGGCTTCACCTTCATTACCTGCTAAATCAATGCCACTATGATTCGTTTCAGTTGAATAATCAAAGCCTGATAAATAACGATTATTCGACGGATAAACAAAAGCACCATATCCCACTGCACCACCACTGACCGGGTCACACGCACCAGCCCCCAATACGCGAGCAGAGGCGGGGTTTTCGCGAGTCACACCCAAAGGCGCACTCCAACTCACAAATTCTCTTTCTCCGCCGGGAATTATCAACCAAGTACCAACAGGAATATTGGCGTTGTTATAATCACCAACTGTATTTGCATCAATATTATTAGCAGGGTATTCAATAATATCAGCTGGGGTCACGCCATAAAACTCAGCCCAACTACCAAACGGAATCCCACCCAGCCATTCCCAATACACGCCGTTTACCGGCAAAATATTTAATTCTTGTCCCGGTCTCAACGCGTGTGGATTATCCAACAACAAACTGTAATTGCCCCATAAAATTGTTTGTGGTTCCAGCCCAAATTTTTCTGCAATCCCAAAAACCGTATCGCCTTCTTGCACCACATACGTAGATATTTCATCACGCGGGCGACTCGGAATATTGGTATGAATTTGTGCCGAACGTGATATGCCTTCATCAATAGCGACATTTACAGCCGGCACAGATTCTATGTTGATAATTTCGCTTCCTTCTTGACCTTCAACCTGCTCTTGCTGTTCAACATTTCCTTGTGCCTGAGCAAAATACGAACGCGTTAACAAAACCACAGTCACAATTGCCAAAACAGAAAAAAGATTAGTTCCCACTTTAAGCAACGATTCCCCCAAACCCATTGAGGCTAAATTGTTAAACAGGCGACTAAAAAACGAGCCTTGTCTTACAGGCTCTTCTTGATTGTTAGATTCTTGATTACTCATATTCATCATCATAACATGGGCAAAAAATGTCGGTCAAGTTTTGCCCATAAATACTTATTTTTCGTTAATAGGTGAATTGTCTCTGCGTTGTCTAAAAAACAATCTCACTAATATCACACTTAACAAAGAAATCAAACCACCAGCCACAAGCGAAGTTTGCACGCTCCATGTTTGAGCAATCCAACCAATGACGATACTCCCAAACGGAGCCACACCCTGCAAGCCCCAAAAATAAATGCTGAACACTCGTCCGCGTAATTCATTCGGCACACGGATTTGAATCATTGTGTTCATCGTAATTAATTGCGTCACCGTTCCCCAGCCGATGAATGCTAACAAAATAAAAACGATGCTTAAATTTGTCACTATCCCTAACAAAGTGACAGGAACGATAAATAAAATTTGTCCCCATAACAGCATTTTGTTTTTATTTGCTGAACTGAGATATGCCATCATAAACGCGGCAGTGACTGCGCCAACACCTTGCGCGAGATACATATTGCTGGTGCGAGCCGCAATTATGGTTTCAGTATCAAATATAGTGGATAATACATCGCGAGCGAGGGCTGGCGTTTGTTGTAACAATGGAATACCAAAAAAGCCTAACAAAGCCGACATCAAAATAGCAGATAATACAACAGCATTCCCGCGAATGTATCGTAGCCCTTCTCTAAATTCTCGTGCCATGCCTTGAGACGGTATATTTTCTTTTTCAACTTTATATCTTGTTCGGGCAAAAAACAAACCTGCCACTACAAATACAAAACTGATTCCATTTACTAAAAAGACACTGCCTTCATTGCCCGTCCATGCGATTAAGCCTGCCGCACACAAAGGTC
>DQGV01000256.1:0-177 GCA_003524705.1 Anaerolineae bacterium
CCATTTGCATCTTGTTTGCCGACTTTGATTCAATTTCCTATCATCATTGGTTTATATCAAAGTATTATCCGTGCGTTATCTGCCACACCGTTAGACATGTTGAAATTAGCAAGAACTGTTTATCCATTTCAAAATGTTGAAAACATCATTCCACTCAACAGCACATTTTTGTGGATG
>DQGV01000256.1:362-1727 GCA_003524705.1 Anaerolineae bacterium
CTCAACAGCACATTTTTGTGGATGGATTTAGGCAGACCTGAATCGATTCAAATTTTAGGTTTTGGTTTACCAACATTAGCAATCATCGTTGCCGCCACTACTTGGTTACAAACCAAACTTACCATGCCTGCTACATCGAACCCCAACGACCAAACCGCACAAATGACTCGCATGATGAGTATTTACATGCCATTAATGCTTGGTTGGTTTTCATTAACTTTTGCATCAGGCATTTCTGTGTATTTCATCATCAGCAACATTCTCGGCATTGTCCAATACGCCGCAACAGGTCGCGCCAATTGGCGTAACTTATTGCCTGGCGGTAATAAACAAACATCCCCAGCCAAAAAATAGGGAGGCACCATGAACGAGCGAACTACGCTTGAAGTAATTGCTCCAACTGTTGAAGAAGCCATTCAACAAGGTTTATCGCAACTTGGTTTAACAGCCGACCAAGTTTCAGTAGAAGTTTTAGATTCAGGCTCAAAAGGATTATTTGGACTCGGTGGCAGACAAGTGCGCGTTTTGTTGACCGTTGGTGCTCCTCAAGAATCCGCTTCTATACCTGATTCGAAACCTGCTACAACAAAGTCAGCAGACTCTAAGCCCAAACAAAGAGAATCCAAACCTCGTGCTGAAAAGAAACCAGTTGCAGAACCTTCAAACAATAAAAATTCTGAACCTCTAGCACACGACTCAATTATAGATACAACCGAAAACGTTGTTTCTAAATTGATTCATCACATGGGCTTGAAGGCACAAGTCTCAGCGCACTATGACGAAGATAGCACAGATGACCGCCGCGTGATTCAAGTGGATGTGCGTGGTGATGATTTGAGCGCATTAATTGGTCGCCATGCTGAAACATTGGTTGCCTTTCAACATGTTGCCTCATTAATCGTCGGCAAACAAACCGAACATTATGTGCAATTGATTGTTGATGTAGAAGGCTATCGTGCCCGCCGCGAAAAACAAATTCGCCAATTAGCCAATCGTATGGCAGACCAAGTGACCAAGACAGGTAAAAAAGTGACTATGGAGCCAATGCCTTCTAGTGAACGCCGCATTGTTCACATTGAATTACGTGGACACCCTGCTGTGAGCACTGAAAGCACCGGCGAAGAACCATATCGCAAAGTAGTCATTCTGCCGAAAGAATAAAATAGACTGAAGACGATGGACCGTAGACTGTGAAAGTTCTTTTCACTAGGTTTCACTTGACAACCTTTGTGCTTATCCGTATAATCTCGGACGCTTTCATTCCTCGATAGCTCAATCGGCGGAGCGAGCGGCTGTTAACCGCTAGGTTGTAGGTTCAAATCCTACTCGAGGAGCCAAACAGACCCTTGATTTAAATCAAGGGTC
>DQGV01000256.1:1974-2557 GCA_003524705.1 Anaerolineae bacterium
ACCCTTGATTTAAATCAAGGGTCTTTTGCTTTATAAATGAAATATATTACTTAAAGCGTTCGGCTAATTCATCTGCACTGACACGATAAAAAAATGCTAGCCAATATACAATGCCAAAATACTTTAACATATCGTTTGTGGTCATAAACTCATGGATGATTGGAACTGGATTAATTATCTTTCTTGACATTCCTAATAGAATAAATGCAATCACAAACAATATCCAGTCATACTGCAGAATTTTTCGCCAGAAGATAATGAGATAAATACCTAAGACGAGAATATAGAGTCCGTAAAAAAAGAATTCAGGGATATGTAACAAGGATGGAAGCAATCGGTCGTGGAACAAAAATAAATCATCTACCGCTAATACAAAACTCAATATACCGGAAATAAAAAGAAAGAAATACTCACGGAAATGCATTTTATTCTTTTTTAGTACAAGAGAAGTAAACAGACATATTGCGGCAGTAGACATCCATAACAATGCCGACCAGTTTGATAACAAGCCAATATAAGGAGGGAATACCACGACTTCAGCAGGGTCTTTGGCTAACTTCCAAATCGGATTCCCTGTAAGATT
>DQGV01000265.1 GCA_003524705.1 Anaerolineae bacterium
TGGTCGCCATTATTTTGTTTACATTGATACGCGGATTTTCACCCGCCAATGCCAGCAATGAACCAACCACTGAAGCACAAGTCGTTTCGCTTGAAGTGGCTGAAACCATTGAAACCTCTGGCACGTTGCAAGCACAACCTTTTGCAAGCCTCACTTGGAAAACCAGTGGTGTCGTTGAGTCTGTCAATGTAGAGGTTGGAGATTTTGTGAAGGCTGGAGATATTCTTTTGACTCTGCAACCTGAAAGCACATCTGCCAGTATTGTTTCGGCTCAGGCTGACCTGATAACTGCTCAAGAAAATTTAGAAGATGTACTATCTTCGGGCACAGGTGTGGCGCAAGCCGCGATTGATTTGAAAGAGGCTCAAGAGGATTATGACAAAGCCGTTAATTATTTGAAATATTTGCAAACAGACCAAAAAGTTCCGCAAACAAAATATACGGCTGAATTGGTGCAAACGCGCAATGGTTGGGAATATAGATATGAAGCCGAAAATTTCAAGGGACCTGCTCCGAAAGAATGGATTATAGATGCTGAAAATGATTTGGCATTGAAAAAAGGTTTATTAGATGATGCCCAACGTGAATATGATAGATTGTTAGCAGGTGAAGAATCGAATGAAGTGTTGGCGGCAAGAGCACAAGTAGAAGCGGCACAAACGACAGTCAATTCTTTGTATATCATTGCGCCGTTTGATGGACAAGTATTGTCTATTGATAATCAAGTAGGTGATTCAGTTACTGCGAATGAGTTATCGGTGAATTTGGCAAACTTGAATCAACTGTATGTTGAAACACAAGTAGATGAATCAGATATTGCTAATGTCAAATTGGGCAACCAAGCCGAAATCACGTTAGATGCGGTAAGTGGAGTCACGTTTATAGGTCAGGTATCGGCAATCAATCCAGTTGGTGAAGCGGTTTCGGGCTTGGTCAAATATTCAGTTCGGATTGATTTAGATAAAGTAAATGCAGATGTTTTCTTACCGCTTGGTGCAACTGCCAATGTGGTTATCAAAATCAAAGATGCAACTTCAACATTGGCTGTGCCGATTACTGCCATTCAAAATGATACTCAAGGTGAGTTTGTGTGGGTGATTGAAAATGATGGCTCAACACGACGCGTAGATGTTGTGGGCGGCGTGATTGTGGGTGACATGGTTGCTGTAACTGGTGATTTACAAGAAGGTGAACGGATTTCAACGGCTCGTGCAAATACAGGTTTTGAGCCACCGAATCCTTTTCAAGGAGGACAATGATGATTCAAGCTGAAGGGTTGACAAAAATTTATCAGATGGGCGATAACGAAGTGCGTGCGTTAGATGGCACAAGCTTCTCAATTGAAAAAGGAGAGATGCTTGCGATAATGGGACCTTCTGGTTCTGGCAAAAGTACGTTGATGTCTATTATTGGTTGTTTGGATGTGCCTTCGAGTGGAAAATATATTTTAGATGGCGTATCTGTTGAGAATATGGATGAAACCAAATTGGCTGAAATTCGCGGCAGAAAAATTGGATTTGTATTTCAACAATTTAATTTGTTAGCCCGCACGAGTGCTTTAGAAAATGTGATGTTGCCTTTAACGTATGCAGGCATTACTGGAAAAGATAGACAAGACCGTGCTTTCAAAGCCTTAGATCGTGTTGGCCTTGGCGAACGAACACATCATGCACCAAATGAACTTTCAGGTGGTCAGCAACAACGTGTGGCGATTGCAAGAGCGTTGGTGAATGAGCCTGCGATTTTGTTAGCAGATGAACCTACCGGCGCATTGGATAGTAAAACAGGTGTTGAGATTATGAATCTATTTCAAAATCTGCATGAAGAGCATGGTCAGACGGTGATTTTGGTAACGCATGATCCGTACGTAGCAAAACATACCAAACGAATTATCAAAATTTCGGATGGCAAAATTGTTTCGGATGAAGTCAATAAGAAACCAATCAAAGCCGGTACGCCGCGTGGTGATGAATAAAGGATTATCAATATGTTATTTTCAGAAAATTTCAAAATTGCAATTCGCGCCTTGCGTGCCAATAAATTACGTTCTATTCTTACTATTTTAGGAATTGTGATTGGCGTAGCCACCGTTGTAGCATTGCTTTCGATTGGTAAAGGTGCAACGGCGAGTATTACGAGTCAAATTCAAAGTGGCGGCTCAAATTTATTGACCGTATCACCCGGTAGAATGCAAACTGGTTTTCCCGGTGCAGGTCAAAGCCAACAGCCGAGTTACTTATATTATGAAGATTATGAATTGTTAGAAAACAATTTGACGAATAATGTTTCTGCGATTGTGCCAGCAGTGCAATCTTCGTATGTGGTCAAATTTTGGGATGAAAGTTTTACTGCCACAATTGTAGGTGTGATGGAAGAACAAAAAGATGTGCGTTCTTTGACAGTATTAGACGGACGCTTCATCACAGACGGGGATAATAAATCGCAAGCCTTAGTCGTTGTCTTAGGAAATGGCATTGCTGAAGATTTATTTGGAAGTCTTTCTCCGATTGGTAAAACGATTTCCATCAATGGAATTAAGTTTCAAGTGGTTGGTGTGTTAGAAGCCAAAGGCGCATCTATTGGGTCACCAGATGAAAATATATTTATTCCTATTGAAACAGGCTATCTCAAACTGTTTGGTGACTCAGCCCTGCATAACGGCAAAAAGACAATCAATAATATTCTTGTTTCAGTTGAGTCAACAGATTCTATGGATACTGTCTCAGCCCAAATTGAATACATGCTTCGTCGCTCGCATGATTTGAAACCTTCAGATGAATCCGATTTCAATGTCATGAATCAATCAGATACATTAGAAACATTAAATACAGTCACACAAACGCTAACCATTTTTCTCGGAGCCATTGCAGGTATTTCATTGCTCGTTGGTGGCATTGGGATTATGAACATTATGCTTGTTTCTGTTACCGAACGAACAAAAGAAATCGGTTTGAGAAAAGCCGTAGGTGCAACCAAGAATCAAATTTTGACTCAGTTCTTAATTGAAACAGTCACTTTGAGTTTGCTGGGCGGGGTTGTTGGAATTTTGCTCGGCGTTGGCATTGCCAGTGTATTTTCAGCCACTGGATTAATCGCCTCACTCATCACCGCCGATTCGATTCTGCTGGCATTCTTTTTCTCACTTATCATCGGAGTATTCTTCGGTTTGTATCCCGCTTTCCGCGCCGCAAACTTACATCCAATGGTGGCGCTGAGGTATGAATAGAAAGTAGAAAGTGGAAAGTACGAATTAAATTTCAAACCGCCCACTTTCTGCTCACTACTTTCCACTTTTATTTATCTGTTCTCTTATAATAAGATTATGCCAAAGAAAATTCTGCTTGTTGATGACGAATCCGAAATCCTTGAAATTTGCCAAGACTATCTCAAGGCTTCGGGTTATGACGTGGTCACCGCAAAAAATGGTGCACAAGGATTAATCTCAGCGCGGCGTGAAAAACCAGATTTAATCGTCACCGATTTAATGATGCCTGAAATGGATGGCATTGATTTAATTCGTACTATTCGTAAAGAAAGCAACGTTCCTATTATTATGTTAACTGCACGCGTTGAAGAAACTGATAAATTAATCGGGCTTGAAATCGGCGCGGATGATTACATCACCAAACCGTTTAGTCCGCGTGAGTTGGTGGCGCGCGTAAAAGTTGTATTACGAAGAGTCGCTGGCGATGCAAATGCAGAAATGATCCGCGTAGAAAATGTTTCACTAGACAGAAGCAACTATAAAGTCCAGATAGAAGCGCGTGAAATTTCTTTAACTCCAACCGAATTTGAAATCATGGCAATCTTAATGAGTCAGCCGGGCAGAATTTTTTCTCGTAATCAATTATTAAATGCAGTGCATGGTGTTGCATTTGAAAGTTATGAACGCGCAATTGATTCGCACATCCGCAACTTACGCCGCAAATTAGAACCTGATGATTTAATCATCACGGTGCATGGCGTGGGTTATAAATTCGAGGTCTAACATGCAAAGTTCTATTCGAGAAATTCGCAGGCGTTTATTTATTTTATTAGCACGCGCATTTGTGATTGTTTTATTTTTATCATTTGTGTTTTTTATCGCGGTTACAGGTTATTACTTAACTTTTTCTTCCACACCTATTCCATTTCCGTTTGCCAACACGTTAGAAGGATATTATCTCGCCAATGGTAATTGGGACGATGTTGAAAAAGTATTTGACTCGTTAGATGGCTTAGACTCAGCCAACCCAATTTTATTAGATAAAGAATATCGCGTCATTCTTGACCGTCGTCCTGATTCACCTGCGTCAACAAATTCTATTTATCAACTTGGCTCTGAAGATGCAAGTATTGAATTAAAAGCAAATGACGAAACGATTGGTTATTTAGTTATCACATCTTTTTCAATTTCTTCACGACTTGGACTAGCGCGTGCAATTTTAGTGCCCATCGGATTGATTTCATTTATTCTGGCATTGTTTTTAGTTGTCGTTTCTATTTTGCTAGTACGCCGATTTGTGAATCCATTAGCCGATGTTATCTTTGCCGCTCGCGCCGTTGCGGATGGAAAGTTTGATACCCGAATCTCAAGTGAAGGTCCGCAAGATTTACAAAGCCTTGCCGAAAATTTTAACGAGATGGCTTCATCTCTTGAACGAAATGATAAAGAACGCCGCGAAATGTTAGCCGATGTTGCTCATGAATTGCGAACACCTTTGGCTGTGATTCGTGGCAGATTAGAAGGCATTATTGACGGTGTTTATCAGGAAAATGGCTCTCAAGTTTCAGTGGCGTTGGAACAAACATATATTTTAGAAAGATTGATTGAAGATTTACGTTTATTAACTTTAGCAGAGACACGTCAGTTGCAATTTGATACAAAAAATGTAAACGTCGCTGAATTAATTGAGCGAACCATTGAAATGTTCTCGGCTGAATCGCAAGAGAAAAATATTTCTTTAAGTTTTAGCGAACGAAATGGAAACTTAGTCACCGAACTTGACCCACAGCGCTTTGAACAAGTGATGAGTAACTTAATCGGCAATGCACTTCGCTATGTCAATGTAAATGGTAAAGTGTGGGTGACTGCGGATGAAACAAATGAAGGTCTGCGAATCACTGTCAATGATAATGGTGCAGGCATTCCTGAAGAAGATTTACCGTTTATCTTTGACCGTTTTTGGCGAAAAGATAAATCCCGCTCACGCACTTCTGGCGGAACGGGATTAGGTTTAGCAATTGCAAAGCACTTAATCGAAGCACAAGGTGGAACAATTGAAGCAAAGAATTTACCTGAAGGTGGCTTGCAGGTGATGATTGAACTGAAGAAAAAATAATAAAACTTTATATTTCACGTTGCTTTTTGCGGAAGTGTAAAATAAAAAGTTGCTCCTTTGCCTATGTCCGATTCTAACCAAATTGTACCGCCATGCGTTTCAACAATTCTTTTCACAAGTGCTAGCCCAATACCTGTGCCTTCGGTATCTGCGCTGAGTTTGTCAAAAAGCCCAAAGATTCTTTCGTGATATTGCGGAGCGATTCCGATGCCATTATCTCTTACAAAGAAAATATTTTTGTCATTGTCTGTCTTTACACCAACTTCTACTTGTGGGATTAATGGATTGCCAATGAATTTGGCAGAATTTTCTAATAAATTTTGCATCACTTCAACAATACGTTTTTTATCTACATAAACTTTTGGCAGGTTCGGTTGAATAGAAACTTTTATATTTTTTTCTTGCAATGAAATTTCTACCAGGCGCATCGCTTCTTGTGTAATCACAGTAAAATCTACTTCTTCAGGTGGGTTGATGAGTCGTCCAATGCGTGAGAGTTCGAGCAAATCACTT
>DQGV01000211.1:0-2125 GCA_003524705.1 Anaerolineae bacterium
GAACAATTGCAAGAACGCATTGAGCAATTGGCGGGTCAATCTATGCCGAGTGATGAAACAGATGATTCATCCGAGAGCGAGAAAAAAGGCGAATCCGAGGAAAAAAAAACTTAAAACTCGAAGATGAAATGTCTGAAGAAAGCCCGCAGACAGGTCAGCCTGAACCGATGCCCCAAGATGTGTTTGCAAACACAAACTCAAATTGGTGGGAAGGCGGGCAAAAAGTCAAACCGGGTGAGACGTTTCAACCAAGAAAATTAAATACACCGCTTGATAAATTAACTCGTAAGCAAGCAGGGCGACGTTCACTTACAAAAACAGAGCGTAAATCGGGACGTTATATCAAAGCCCGCCCTGCAGGTGATAATTTAACGGATATTGCATTTGATGCGACATTTCGTGCGGCGGCTCCATTCCAAAAACAAAGAACTGAAGAAAGAAAAAAATTAGCCTTCTCAATCAAGAAAGGTGATTTACAACGCAAGATTCGCGTCAAGCGTGTTGCGAATTTAGTGTTGTTCCTTGTAGATGCATCATGGTCTATGGCTGTGGCAGAACGCATGAATGCCACCAAAGGTGCTATTCTTTCTTTGCTCACAGATGCTTATCAACGCCGTGACCGTGTGGGATTAATCGTCTTTCAAAAAGATAGAGCGACTTTAGTATTACCACCTACCAATTCAGTTCAACTTGCTCAACGCGCACTCATGGATATTCCCGTCGGCGGAAAGACTCCGCTTTCAGCAGGTTTGTTCATGGCATATGATGTGCTACGGCACGAAAAACATATCCACCCTGACGTTGAACCTTTATTAATGGTAATGACCGATGGCGCAGGTAACGTGTCACTCGGCACGATGCCTCCGCAGGAAGAATCTTTCAAATTCGCAGAGATGATAGCCAATGAAAATATTCGTTCAGTGGTTATCAACATGGAACATGCTGCATTTGACCAAGGTCTCGCAAAACAATTAGCCGACCATTTAGAGTCGCCATGTTATTCGTTAAGTGAATTAAAGGCTGAGAATTTGTATCACGCCGTGAAAGATGAAATGTCGAAACCGAGTAAGAAATAAAATGTAAGGGCACAATATATTGTGCCCTTACATTCTTAAGAATCAAACCCCAATCCCAAACTATCCAACAACTTCAACCACAAATTTCTTTTGCCAGCGTGTTCATCCGCTTTTTTCAAAGACCATCTTGTAAAGTTGATAATCGGTGAGCGCAATGGTTCGGGTGGAAATGGAAATGGTTTTGACTTTACCATTTGCAATTCAGTGCGTTCTGTTTTTTCACCACTTAATAAATCTAACATCACATTCGCACCGAAGCGTGAAGCACCAACGCCTAAACCTGTATAACCTAAACTATATGCAACTTTGCCATTCATCACAGTATCCCAAAAAGCTGTGTAACGAGATGATGTATCAATCACACCGCCCCATGCGTGCGTAAAGCGAAGTCCTTCAAGTTGAGGAAATGTTTGAAAGAAATGCTCAGCTAAAAGTCCGAAAGAAGCGGGATTGTTTTCTAAATCAGAATCAATTTTATTATCTTTATAATAAATCGCATCATATCCACCAAATAAAATTCGATTATCTTTTGTAGTGCGATAATAATGAAACTGATTGCATAAATCGCTCAAGCCTTCGCGCCCATGCCAGCCAATTTCATCACGTTGTGACTTTGATAACGGCTCACTCATCAACGCATAATCATAAACAGGCACAACATAATAAGAAAGACTTTTTATAAGCGGAGGAAAAGCGTTCGTTGCTAAAGCAACTTTTTTTGATTTAATTTCAGCAAATTGAGTTTTGACAATAACCCAATCACGCTTCTCTTCTAGGCTTTCAACTTGCATGCCTTCGTACAAACGGACTCCAAGCCTGAGGCATATTTCTCTTAAACCCCATGCCAATTGCGTGGGATTGAGCATTGCCATATCGGGGTCAAAAATTGCGCCGAGATAACTCGGCGAATTGACTCGCGCGCGAATTTCATCTTGATTTAAAAACTTTGCATCCACGCCATATTGTTTTGATAATTCAATTTCTTCGTGAATATCATCTATGTGATGCGGTTCAACTGCCACATTGATTTCACCCGAACGAATAAAATC
>DQGV01000211.1:2474-2652 GCA_003524705.1 Anaerolineae bacterium
CCATTTAAGAAACCGTGAGTTAATGATGCAGAACAAAACCCACCGTTTCGTCCGCTGGCGCCATAAGCAATTTCGTTTGCCTCAATCAAAACAACATCACGATTTGGGTCTCTCTGCTTTGCAAGCAAAGCAGTCCACAAGCCTGTAAATCCCCCACCGATGATACATAAATCTGTTT
>DQGV01000211.1:3028-4685 GCA_003524705.1 Anaerolineae bacterium
GGCGCGGCGTGGTCGAGAAAAACATGAGTTCTCCATAATCGCGGTTTACTCTTTTCACAGAGTAAGTTCATAGAATTTATTTAACGAGAACGGCGTTCCAAAATAATCAAAGGAATCTCACGTTCTGTATTTTTCTGATATCTATTATACGTTGGGAAGACTTTGGTCATAATTTCCCATAAACGTGGCTTTTCTTTTTCGCTAGCAATTCTGGCTTTGGCTTTAAACTTTTCTGCCCCAACTTGTAATTCCACTTTTGGGTCTTCCATCAAATTGAGATACCAATTCGGGTGACTATCTGAACCGCCGTTTGAAGCAACAAGTAAATAATTATCGCCATCTGTTCCATAAATCAATGCGGTTCTGCGAAGCACGCCTGATTTCCGTCCACGGGTGGTGAGGAGCAAGGTCAAATGTCCATTCCACTTGTGACCTTTTTTGCCGTCGGTATTTATGTAATCTTGAATATGTTTTGCAACCCAACCTTTGGGGCTGTTGGTGATTTGTTTTTTAGAGGGCATGTTACTCCTGTGGTTAAGTGTAATAGAACAAGGTCAGAAAGGTCAAATCTACCTCTTGACAAAATAGAATTTTTGTTCTATATTTTAGAACACTTGTTCTTTCCTATCAATTGGCTATATCGGCTAAGGAGGTCGAAATGTCTAACTATCGTCGTAATCCATTAGGGGATGGCATCCGCCGTTTGTGGAATAGTATTGCCCACAATCGTGAAATCAATCGTGGTGCCGCTTTCGGTGGCATCATTATTGGTGCTTTGATTGCATTTGAAATTTTTAACTTCAGTGCTACGCAACATGCTTTGCAAGATATGTTGGGCACATTAAGTTTTGGTGGATTCAAATGGGCAACCATTCTCGCCATTGCTTTCTGTGGCATTGACTTTGCTGGTATTGCTCGCATTTTCACGCCAGAACAAGGTCGTGATGAACCCGCTGAAGTGTATTATCTCTTTGGTGCATGGTTGTTGGCGGCTGGCTTCAATGCAATTTTGATTTGGTGGAGTGTATCGGTTGCAATTGCAAACAATGGTGGCATTCAAGGTACTTCTTCTATTAGTGGTCAAGCCTTGGCACAAGGGGTTCCCATTTTTGTTGCCGCAATGGTATGGCTGATTCGTGTTTTGATTATCGGTACAATTTCTTTGGCTGGCGACCGTTTGTTTACTACGGCGGCTTCACATCAATCGTATCAACCACGCCAATCATATAGTAATAACTCACAACCTCGCCCAAGTTATCAATCACAATCATATCAACGCCCGGTCAATCAACCATCCAATCAACCTATTCTTCGCCCGGCTTCACAAATTAATCGCCCTGCGAATTCAAACTCATTCCGCCCGGCACCAAAACCTGTTTCGTCACAACAATCTTCATTTATTCCACCTGAGCCAACATATCACCCACTTTCATATGATGCTCGCAATTCAGATAATAATAATGGAGACCGCCGTTACGATGCGTAACTTGTAAGACTTGTTAGACCAGTAAGACCAATTAAATAAAAATCATTTCGAGCCCGGTCCTGAACAGACCAAGAAAAGAGAATAAACTATGCCCCGCGCTCGCACAACAAAAGAATATGAGCCAACAGCCGCTACCCCATATAATGAAGGTAGCGGTTGTTTATCTGGCTT
>DQGV01000048.1 GCA_003524705.1 Anaerolineae bacterium
GGTACATATTGATGAATAATTTTTTTCAACCCGTTAGAGGGCTTGGTGTTTTTAAAATTTTCTTAATTGTATTACCAATCACTTGTATTCTTTTTGTTTTCATTAATCCAAGCAAACTGGATGCAAGTGATTTTATGCTAATTGCTTGGAACCCCGCGCAAGAATTATTGAAAAGCGGTTCAGTTTATGCTGATTACCCGTACCCAATCTGGACGGTGCTTGTGATGTTACCGTTTGTGGTTTGGTCACCTGAAGTTTCAATGCTCTTATGGTTTATTATGAATTTGTTTATGCTGGCGGGTAGCCTCGCATTGTTGATTGACATGTTTGATTGGGATATTTCCCCTGCTTTATTAGCATTCTTCAGCACGTTTTCTATTTTCTTTCTACCAGTGCTAACAAGTATGTGGTTAGGTCAATTGAGTGTTTTTTCTTTATTGATGTTAGCTTTAGCACTTCGTCTTTTTTTAGGTCAAAAATGGACATGGCTTGGGGTTGTTTTAGGTCTCTCATTTGTTAAACCACAAGTGATGATTCTTTTGGTTGGTTTATTATTACTTTGGTCACTTTTGCAACGAAGGTGGCAAGTATGGCTTGGTTTTGGCATAGTTATTTTGATATTAATCATTATTTCTCTTCCATTTATTTCTACTCCTAGCCAAATCATTGGTGGTGGAATTAGTAGCCATCTTTCAACTTATATCGAACGTACAAGTACAATTTGGGGTTTATTCTTGAGTATTGGTTCTTCGTGGTTGATTCCAGCTGTGATTTCATTAGGATTGTTGATTTGGCTTGGATGGGTTTGGTTGCCTGTTTTGCTGGGACAAGAAATTTTTAAGAATCGAAACTTTTTTCTCTTTTCTTCAGCGGTTTTGGTTAACTTAATTGCAATTCCATACAGTTGGATGCATAATTTATTGCTCTTAATTCTGCCTTGTGGGTATTGTATAACTCTGGTTTTGAAAATGAAAAGCCGTATCCGATTTTTTTGGTTGGCTATTTTATTTATTATTATGCACCCGCTCATGGTCAGCCTGTTCATATTATTTCACGGACCGACACTATCTCAGGCATATCAAATTATCCCCGCCATTATACTTACCTTGATTCTTATCATTTTAGAATGGAAGAAAAATACTGATGACAACATCGCCTTATCAAGATAAACCCAGCCCTTGGTCAAGTCATTCAAGGATACTTTCATATTTACAAGCATTACCTGAAAAAAGTAAAGTATTTGATGTTGGCACTGCATCTGGAATGTTGGCAAGGCGTGGCAATTCGTCTCTTCGATATTTTGGCGTTGAAACCAATGAAGACTGGGCAACCAGTGCTTCACCTTTTTACGAAAAATTATGGAAGTGCTCTTTCGATGAAATGCAAAATGAAGATCTGAAAGGATATGATGCAATTGTATTAGGAGATGTTCTTGAACATATGCCAAACCCTGAAATTGCATTGAAGCGACTTGTAGAATTGCAATCCAGTGGAAGTTTATTTATCATCTCTGTTCCCAACGTGGCTAATATATGGGTACGCCTCCATTTATTAACAGGGAATTTTGACTATGCAGAACGCGGCATTCTCGACCGCACACATTTGCGTTTTTTTACACGAAAATCATTGATTCATTTAGTTGAGAATTGCGGGCTTGATATTGACTCAATCAATGTTACGCCTATTCCTTTAGAATTAATTTCAAACTTTTTTAATACATCCGTAGGTAAGTTTACACATGCTATATTCGCTTCTATTACTTCATTGTTTCCCACTTTGCTCGGGTATCAATTTATTGTGAAAGCAAAAAAAATATGAGCCAACAAAAAAATATCTTCATTGTTTTACCTGCTTATAATGCTGCTAAAACTCTCATGCGCACATTAGATGAAATTCCATCAGAATTTCGTAAAAATATTATTCTTGTAGATGATGCTTCAAAAGACAATACAGCAGAAATTGCACAACAAGCTGGGTTAAGGGTATTTATTCATCCACAAAATCGTGGGTATGGTGGAAATCAAAAAACATGTTATACCCAAGCACTAACAGCAGGTGCCGATGTAGTTATCATGCTTCATCCAGACCATCAATATGATGCAAAAGTGATTCCACAACTTGTGAAACCGATTCTAGACGGCGATGCAGATGCCGTATTCGGTTCTCGCATGTTAGGTGGACATCCGCTTGAGGGTGGAATGCCGTGGTGGAAATATAATGCCAATGTTTTGTTAACTGCTTTAGCAAATATTATCTTTCGACGCTATCTCACCGAGATTCATTCAGGCTTTCGGGCTTATTCCAAAAAATATTTAGAAACAGTACGTTTTATGGATAATAGTGATGATTTTATTTTTGACACAGAAATCATTGCACAAGGAATGATGAATCACTTAACTTTTCGCGAAGCCCCAATTGATACTCGCTATTTTCCAGAAGCATCTTCTATTAATTTATGGCGCAGTATCGTGTATGGTTTTGGGATTTTAAAAGTGTTACTTAAATTTTGGCTTCATCACTATGGTCTATTACATTTCAAGCAATTTGAACCCAACAGGAGTTAATATGTCTAAAACCGATTGGATTACACAAGAAATTGAAAATTTAAAATCGCAAGGTTTGTATAACAACATTCGAACGATTGGTTCGCCACAAGGTGCGTGGTTGATTGTGGATGGAAAAAAAGTTTTGAATTTTTGCTCGAACAATTATTTGGGGTTAGCCAATCATCCTGATTTAATTTCCGCTTCAAAAAATGCGACCGTCAAATTGGGTATTGGACCTGCGGCAGTTCGCTCAATTGCAGGCACGACCACATTGCATGTTGAATTAGAAAAACGAATTGCACAATTCAAAGGAGTGGAATCATCGATTACATTTCAAAGTGGATTCACTGCCAACTTGGCAACTGTTCCCGCATTAGTTGGGAAAGAAGATGTAATTTTTTCTGACAAGTTAAATCACGCTTCGATTATTGATGGCTGTAGATTATCTGGCGCGAAAATTATTGCATACGAACATAACGATGTGAAATCTTTAGAAGAACAAATCAAAGCCAATTTGAGTCAATATCGAAGAGCATTGATTATCACTGACGGAGTCTTCAGCATGGATGGTGACGTTGCTCCATTGCCTGAGATTTATGAGGTTGCAAAAAAATATGACATTCTATTAATGGTAGATGATGCACATGGTGAAGGCGTGCTTGGCAAAGGTGGACGAGGCATTGTTGACCATTTTGGTTTGCATGGCAAAGTGGATGTAGAAGTTGGCACTTTCTCAAAAGCATTTGGTGTGGTCGGCGGAATGGTGGCTGGAAAATCTATAATCATTGAATGGTTACGTCAGCGTGGACGTCCATTTTTATTTTCATCTGCAATGACAATTCCAGATACTGCCGCATGTTTAGCCGCGATTGATTTGTTGGAAGATTCAACTCAATTGGTAGATAAACTTTGGGAGAATGCAAAATATTTCAAAGCAGAGATGAAAAGTTTAGGCTTTGATACAGGCGTCAGTGAAACACCCATAACTCCCGTCATGTTAGGTGAGGCGAAGTTGGCACAACAATTCAGCCGCGAGTTATTTGAATCAGGTGTGTTTGCTATGGCAATCGGATTTCCGACTGTTCCACAAGGTAAAGCTAGAATCCGCGTGATGATTTCTGCGTCACACTCAAAAGATGATTTGGATAAAGGTCTGGAAGCGTTTAAAAACGTCGGAAAAAAGTTGGCAGTGATTTGATTGGTCTAACAGGTCTTACTAGTCTGATAAGTCTGATTCGTCTTTTGTTATGGTAAAATCGCTTTCGCAATTTGAATATTGGAGGGATGGCCGAGTGGCTTAAGGCGCATGTCTTGAAAACATGTTTGGGTCACACCAACGTGGGTTCGAATCCCACTTCCTCCGCTGGTAGTAAGTTAACAACTCAAAACTTGGGAAGGTGCCAGAGTGGCTGAATGGGCTCGCCTGCTAAGTGAGTGCTGGGTAAAACCAGTCGCGGGTTCGAATCCCGCCCTTCCCGCTGAAAAAAAACGTATCTGAAAAGATGCGTTTTTTGTTTCCAGTTGCGCGCCTCTCTTCATTCTTATTCTCACAACTTTGCCCCGCACGTTCTACAAAATTTATCTCCAGTTTTGGCACGGGTTCCACAACTGGCACAATACGCGCCAGTTTTATTTTCCTCTTCTTCCACATTCACATTTCTGCGACGGCGTGCGCGCTTAGATGAAGTGCGTCCGATGCGCCAGTAATAGACTGTCCCAACCACAACAAACAAAATCCCAAACCCACCAATCACATACGGTAGAAAATTATTTAAAGAAACACGTCCTGGCGTACTTTCATCTAACGGACCAGTCGGTTGAACTTGTTGTTGTTGCGGATTCGTGAGTGTTAATGAGGTTTTCTGATATTGCAAGTCTAATTTATATTGTTGGCGCGCATCTACTTTAACTTCCTCACTTGTATACACTACAAGTCCATTGACCGATTCCTTAACTTCATAATCTGGTTGCATCGAAAATGCGACAACGTCCATCGGCTCTAGCACATTCACAGAAAACTTTTTGACTGCATATATTTGATTCCATGAATAAGAAAAACTTCTTTCACTACCAGAGAACATCAGAGGTTGATAATATTCAAAACGATAAATCACGTTTTGCTCAATTGTCATCTTGAAAGTTTGCCAATTTTCATTGCCACTTGGTGTTTCAAACTTGGCATTGAGCAAATTTCCACTTTCATCTTGATACGCTACCGCAATTAAATTTGCATCCGTAGGAATACGAAATGTTAAATCCACTGGCAATGGAGTCATAGGAGCAACTTTGAAATCCACAATCACCAACATACTCGGCTGGTCATATTCTGGCCACAATTGCACATTGACACTATATAAAGATACATCGGTTTGAGCAGATGCAGAAAAAGGAAAAAGAAGCAATATCCCCAATACGAACAATAGTACAAACTTACGCATGGTAAGCCTCCAAATAAAATTTTGAGTATCTTACCATGTTGACATTAAATTAAAAGTAGGGACACAGCAAAACGATAAATCATCAAGATGAATTAATATCTCGCTGTGTTCCTACAAAACTATCAAGCCATACTAAACGCATGACCCGAAACCGTCGCGCGTACCATCGTCCAACAGGCTTTGTTATACGGCGTTTTGATTCCGTGTTTTTGTCCGCGTTTCATAATGGCGCCGCAAATCGCATCAATCTCTGTCGGCGCGCCACGCAAAACATCCTGAAACATAGATGATTTATTTTGTGCAGTTTTTCTGGCAACATCTTCTGCAGCAACAACAGGATTTTCAAACGGCAAATGCACATGCTCGGCTTCAGCAACTTCGGCTGTTTCTTCTGCCAATGCACCCATCATTTTTCGCGCTTTCGGATGTGATAACAATTCTCCGTTTGGAACTTGCAACAAAGCAGTCAATGGATTTATCGCCGCATTGATGACTAACTTACCCCACACCAATGATTCAGCATCATCCACAATTTGCAAATTAAATTTTGCGGACTTCAACATCGCTTCTAACTTAAGGGACGCTTGATTCTGTTCCAGTGAAATGATTCCCTCGCCTCCAACTTTGACGAGTCCAGGCGCGAGCAATGTCGCACCTGTAGTCGTAATGCCGAGGGAAACGCGACCAACTCCCAATGTAGATTGAAGCGTTTCTTTATTTCCGATTCCATTTTGCAAAGTGACAGCGAGGCCATCATCAGCAAGTGCAGTTTGTAATTGTTTAGCGGCGCGTTCTGTTTGCCAAGCCTTGACTAACACCAAAGCATATTTTGAATCTTTTACTTCATTTGGATTATCAGTTGCATGGACTTGATAACTTTTTTCATTTCCATCTGAGTCAATCAATCGTGCTCCATTTTTTTGTAAAGCATTCAAGCCATCTTTCCAAGTACCAAGCATGGATACAGAATGACCCGCTTCACTTAATCGTGCCGCGAACAAAGTTGCTAACGCACCTGTACCGACTAATAAAATATTATCTTTCATTTTATTTCCTTGAGGAATGCAGACCATTCTTCATCTGTCATTTCAACGGTATGTTCAGGAGCAGGGAATTTTTTTGTTTCAACATCGTCAATATATTCGGTGAAGGCTTTGTTCATGACTTCATGCAGGTTGGCATATTTTTTTACGAATTTCGGTGTGAAGCGGTCGAACAATCCAAGCAAATCATGTGTGACTAATACTTGACCATCACAACCTAAACCTGCACCAATACCGATGGTTGGGATAGAAATTTTCTTTGAAATCAACTCACCTAAACGCGCAGGCACTGATTCAAGTACGATGCTGAATGCGCCAGCCTCTTCTAAAATTTGAGTATCTTCGAGTAAACGTTTTGCGGCGGAAGCAGTTTTACCTTGTGCGCGAAACCCGCCAAGTTGATTAACAGATTGCGGCGTGAGTCCAAGATGACCCATGACAGGAATACCTGCGCCAACAATCGCACGGACAGCATCTGCTCGTTCACGCCCACCTTCGAGTTTGACAGCATCCATATTAGCTTGTTGTAAGAATCTGCCTGCATTTCGCACAGCATCTTCTACAGAAACTTGATAGGACATGAACGGCATATCACCAATTAACAATGCAGATTTTGCTCCGCGTGCAACAGCACGAGCATGATGAAGCATTTCTTCCATGGTGACGGGCAATGTATTTTCATAACCCAGTACCACCATCGCTAGTGAATCGCCAACGAGAATTGAATCAATACCTGCTTTGTCTATCGCCATGGCGGTGGGATAGTCATAAGCAGTTAACATGGTGATTGGCTCGCCACGTTCCTTTTTCTGACGAAACGTGAGAGTGGTCACTTTTTTACGTTGTGACGTGGTTGAAGAAACAGTTGAGGTAGACATGGTACCCTCCGAAAATGGTAGAGTCCGCTTTGCATGTTATTCCCCTAATTTACATGCGATTTCGGTTGAATAAAATTTACATTGTCACATTCTTCTGGATATGTGCAATTTGAGTATTATACACAAAATTGAATTTTCATCTATAATAAAATTGTCAGAAATAAAAACTACCATGTCATTCTGAGCCGCGTTTTTGTTTTTGCGGCGAAGAATCTCTAACAATATTGTAGAGACCCTTCGCTTGGTCTCGATACGGACTTCGTCCTACTCGACCAACGACTCAGGGTGACATATACTCTGAAGGAGAATTTATCATGCGAAGAATGTTTGGATTTTTAATTGGCACATTTGTTGGGGCTTTGGTTGGCTCGGTGATTGCGTTATTGCTTGCACCTGAATCGGGTGAAAGTTTACGGAATCAACTCCGCCAACGTGGGCAAGGCTTTATTGACGATATTCGTCATTCAGCCGATTCACGAAGAATTGAATTGCGCAATCGTTTAGAGTCTATGCGTGCGCCGAGAGATTTTTAATTTATTTTGTAGAGGCGAACGGCCGTTCGCCCCTACACGATTGATTTATAAAACTCTTCCATCCTTTTCATATTCACTTCATAATCTGCTTTGGCAGAAATTAAATTTGCATTGAGACCTGCGGCATCATGGCGCAGGTCTTCTCTTTCTAAGCCGAGCAAAATTGCATCGGCAATAGATTGCGAATCATTTGCATCAAACAACAAACCATTTTGTCCATACGTAATCCATTCGCGGATTGATTCTAAATCTCCTGCAACCGGAAAACATCCGCAAGCCATGGCTTCAATTAAAGAATTTGGTGTGCCATCGTGAATACTTGGCGAAACAACAATTTGTGCAGAACGAAATAAGTCTCCCATTTTTTGATATTCAATCGCAGGCAATAATTCCACTGCATGTGAAATATTTAATTCTTCAATCCATTTCAAGGCTTGCGATTCATTTTGCATCAAAGTACAAATAAATTTTGCTTCAGGATATTTTGCTAACACAAGCGGTATCGCTTTGAAGAAAGAATCATTGCGGACATAAGGACGAACTCCGCGCGGATTGATGATGATTGGATTCTTCACAAGTTCATTCGGTGGATAAAAAATATCGCTTCGGACTCCACCATTACCTGGTGCTACAAGTGATATTTTTTCTTCGGGGAAGCCATATTCTCGCGCAAGTTTTATGTCTCGATTTGTATCGGCATGTAAAGCAGTGACATTTTGCATGACAAATTTTGTATAGGATTTCATCAAAGGTGTGGATGGGGCATGAAGTGTGAAGTCATTGCCCCAGACGGAGACAAGAAATGGTGTTGGGCGAGAAAACCTCGCCCCTACTAATGCTTTTGTGGTCAATATTCCTTCATAAGGAATTCGCATGGCGTGAATCAAATCTGGTTTTATCTCTTGAATAAATTTTCGTAATTTTCTCGCGGATGAAGGAATTGTTAAAGGTCCAAGCCATTGCCTGAAAATAGTACGAAAACCTAAAGTTACAGAAGAAGCGGAGGATGGGGCTGAGTTCTTTTTCTTCGCGGCAGAGAAGGCTACGGGCGTAAACTCCAGCCGCGCGGGAAAATCAAGTTCCACGTCAAAGGTTGAGGCGATGTAGATTTCATATCCCTGCTTGATAAAGTGTTTAATCCAATTTTGTGAAATGGGCGAGCGAGCATCTGTGACGAAAAGGATTCGCATTTTTTGATTATACCCATTCGGGTACTTTATCGTGTTGCCGAGCCGTGTGAGACGTAGTATATTTAAGAGATGAGCAAGGGTCGCGTCCTGATTGTCGAAGACAATATGGATACTTATGAATTGGTGCGCTTCATTCTCGAAAAGAATGGGTATGAGGTGTTTTTGGCTGTGAATGGGCGTGATGGGGTACATGCCGCGACCAAACAAAAGCCTGATTTGATTGTGATGGATTTATCTATGCCTGAGATGGATGGGTGGACTGCCACACGCTTGATTAAAGAAAATAAGCAGACTTCTTCTATTCCTTTGATTGCGCTGACCGCTCATGTTTTACCCGGTGACCGCCAACGCGCTGTGGATTCAGGTTGTGATGAATTTATTACCAAGCCAATGGATTTGCTTGAATTGGTTGAGACGGTTAATCGTTGGGTGCAGAGATAAATAAAATCCGCTAATCTTCACTAATCTGCGCGAAGTAAAATAATTATAGAAATATTCGCGTGAGTTAGTGAAAATTTTTCATTAAAAGAGGAACTATGAAACAAATTTGTGTGAGATCGGTAGGATACGTCGGCTTGGTGACAGCGGCTTGTTTCGCTGATTTAGGAAACAAAGTCACCGCTTTGGATATAGATGAAAAGCGAGTTGCGAATCTCAAAAAAGGCGTGATGCCAATTTATGAACCAGGCTTGGATGAACTGGTCAAACGAAATGTAAACGCTGGCAGAATTAATTTTACAACTTCATACAAAGAAGCTTTGAATGGCGCAGAGTATGCCTTCATTGCCGTCGGTACGCCATCTGGTGAAGATGGCTCTGCAGATTTGAAATATGTGGAAACGGCGGCAAAATCTATTGCACAGAATATGTCTGCTCCGTTGGTTTTGATTAACAAATCTACGGTTCCAATCGGAACGGGAGACTGGGTTGCTGATATTGTGAAATCTGCTCAGCCCAAGCCGATTGAATTTGCTGTGGTCTCTTGCCCAGAATTTTTACGTGAAGGCTCAGCCATTGCAGATTTTATGAATCCACATAGAACAGTCATCGGCTCATTGGATAAAGATGCCGCCAATAAAGTTGCTCATTTGCATTTGCCGTTACGCGCACCGATTGTCATTACCGATTTGCGCACTGCGGAAATGATTAAGTATGCCAGCAACGCTTTTCTTGCAACAAAAATTTCTTTCATCAATGAACTTGCAGATTTATGTGAACGTGTCGGTGCTGATGTAAAAGAAGTTGCGGCAGGTATGGGCTATGACGCTCGCATTGGACGTCACTTTTTGGATGCCGGTTTAGGTTGGGGTGGCTCATGTTTCCCAAAAGATGTTGAAGCGTTAGCATTCATGGCGAAAGAAAAAGGGTTGAATCCACAAATCTTAAACAGCGTAATGGATGTCAATTATGAACGTCGTTCAAATGCAGTTAAGCATGTTGAAAAATTACTTAATGGATTAGAAAATAAAGTAGTTGGATTGCTTGGCTTAGCATTCAAAGAAAACACAGATGATATGCGTGATGCTGCATCTATTGACATTGCTGATGGTTTAATTAAAGCAGGAGCAACCGTTCGTGGGTATGACCCAGTAGCTCGTGAAACAGCAGCTCCTCATATGCCAAAAGTTAAGATATATGACAATCCATATAACATGGCAGAAGGTTGCGATGCGCTAGTTGTTGTTACACCTTGGAATGAATTCAAACAACTTGATCTTGAAAAAATTAAATCATTATTGAAATCACCCATCGTTTATGATGGACGAAATATTTACGAACCCAATCGAATGAAAGAAATGGGTTTTACATATAAAGCAGTTGGGAGATAGTCTAACAAGTCGAAAAAGTCTAAATGGTCTTACTAGTCATTGATCATTTAGACCAATCAGACCTTTTAGACCAATCAGACTATTATGACCAATCCCCCCATTTGTAATTACGAAGGCTCAGATTATCAACAAGCGTTTTGGGAACAAGGCGGGCGTGCTTACGAAGACCAAGCCGAAGCGATTGCATTAAAAAAATTACTTTCCAAAAGCGGAAAGCTTATGCTTGAACTCGGTGCAGGTGCTGGACGTAACACGCCACGCTATGCAGGCTTTGAAAGAATCGTTGTGTTAGATTATTCCACAACTCAATTAGCTCAAGCACAAGAGCGATTAGGAAAATCAGATAAATACATTTACGTCGCAGCGGATGTATATCGCCTCCCTTTTCTTAAGGGGATATTTGATTCAGCGACTATGATTCGAGTGTTGCATCATATGGCAGATGCTCCTAAAGCATTAAGCCAAATCCGCAAAGTGTTACAACCCAATGCAATTTTTATTTTGGAATTTGCCAACAAATTAAATCTCAAATCAATTTTGAGATATTTGTTCAGAAGACAAACTTGGAGTCCTTTTACACTTGAACCTGTGGAGTTTGTAAAACTAAACTTTGACTTTCATCCACAAGCCATCCGCAATTGGCTTGGAGAATTAGGTTTTTCGATTGAAAAGATTCGTACGGTTTCACATTTTCGCTTAGGTTTATTAAAACGAATCATTCCCGCAAAAATTCTTGCGTGGCTCGATGGTTTACTTCAACCCACTGGCGCATTTATACAATTATCACCAAGTGTGTTTGTCAAAGCCAAAACAAGCGCAGAAGGTGTCGCAAAAGAAATCCCATTGAATGTTTTGGATTTATTTAAATGTCCCGACTGTGAATTTGAAAAATTACAAGATAAACAAGAATATCTGATTTGCTCAAACTGTAATGCCAAGTGGCAAGTCAATGACGGGATTTATGATTTTCGAGAGAAAATAAAATAATCGTGTACATAAACGTAAGATATAAAAACGCCGAAGTCTTTAGACTTCGGCGTTTAGGTTTATTTTGCCAAAGGCAACCTGATAAAAAACGTACTGCCGGGGAAAGTTTCTTCATCGCGTTTTTCGCTTTCCACCCAAATTGTGCCTTGAAGTGCTTTCACAATTCCAGAAGCAATCGCTAAGCCCAAACCTGCTCCACCACCTTTGAAGTTGGTTTTGCTAGATGAATGCAATTGCACTTCACCCAATTGATATAACTTTTCAAAAATAATTTTATGATGTTCGGGGTCAATGCCGATGCCAGTATCTTTGACACTTAATTCAACCATATCCCCACGTTTTTTATCTTCCACTACTTTGGCGGCAATGTGTATCGAACCGCCGTCTGGTGTAAATTTAATGGCATTGACAATGATGTGGTCAAGTGCTTTTTTCAAAAGTTCAGGGTCTGCAGAAAGTGCAGGGATTTGTTTAATCGCTTCGTCTAAAGTTAAGTTCAAGTTACGAGTCTTAACATCTTCCACATAATCTTTGAGGATGAGTCTTAATATCAAACCCAAGTTCACTGATTCAATATGCGGGCTGATAGTCTGATTTTCAAGGCGTGCAACATCCAACATACTATCTACTACTTGATGCAAACGGTCTGTACCACGCAACACACCGTCAATGGCTGGCGAAAGGATTTGATTATTTTGAATCACAGGGTCTGATTTCAACATGCCCAAATAACCTTTGATAACTGTTAAAGGTGTACGTAATTCATGTGCGGCAACTTGAATAAAAGCCGATTTATTTTTATCGTGCTTTTCAAGCGTTTGGTAAGCATTGTTTAATTCTTCAACACGTTTTGAAACCATACGTTCCATCACTTGATTCATGCTGGTCACTTCGTTATATAAACGTGAATTTTCTAAAGACACAGCCGCCTGCGCCGAAAAGTTGCTGACCAATAAACTATCATCTTCGCTGAATGAATCATCCGCGCGGCTTAACAATAACAAACCAATCACATTATCTTTTGAATACAATGGCACACCCAACCAAGATTTATCTTGTGGCAACCATTCAGGTTGAGACCATTTTTTACTTTGAACATCCGCAATGACAACAGCCTCACCTTGCCTTGCAACTGTTTGATAAAAATCAACGCCATTGATTTTCAAATTAAATTCATCTAGGTTTGCATTCTTTGGCATGCCACGATGCGCTTGTACAACAGGCGCACCATTTACATCCTCAATCAATAAAACACCACGTTCAAATGGCAAAACTTGATTTAATTGCTCTAAGATTTGTTCTGGCAATTTCTGGATATTGTTTAATGAAGACAAATGACGTGATGAACGTGATAACGCTTCAGCTCCGCGACGCCGTTCTTGTTCGGCGCCGAACAATCTTTCTACTTCCTTTTGAGCTTGTTCACGCTGTTCAACCAACATAGTGCGCAACAACGCACTGGACAATAAATTTTTCAGACGAACATAAATATCCCAATCATGTGGACCCATTTCGACCCACATAAAACCGAAGCGATTGCTGGCTAAGGCTAAGGGCATCACCACGGCTTGATAGCGTCGGTCTTCGGGAGTTTTTCCATGCGGCACCAAGCGTCCCGTAGCAAGAAGCGGTCTGTCATCTGGAATTTGGAAACTGTGTTCATCATATTGCAATAACAATTGATAATTTTGCGGAGGTGGAGTCGAGACCGAACCCGGCGAACCGACGTCACCATATAACATCACATACCAACGTTCTAAACCAAGCGTGGGGAAATGTTTTGAAATGGCAAGTCCAATGCCTTCAAAAGTCATGGCTGATGCCATAGAGAAACTAAAGTTGTTGAGAATTTCTTCTTGCTTTTCAAATTGCAAACGGCGATAGGCTTGCGCGCGTTGTGATAATTCGCCAACCAACATACGCGCTTGTTGAAATAAATTTTCAGCACGCAACATGGTGGTGTTGCTGTTTATTCCACCTAAGGCATATTTTCTAAAAGTTGAGACAACATTTTGCCAAGCATTAAAGTCGTAATCATTTTGTTGTAGCACCTCAACAATAGATTGAACAGATTTTAAGAAAGCAGTGTTGCGGTCTGGCTCGCGTAATGTCGTCAGAAATTCATCCCAAGCACTACCAAAAACTTCAACATACTTTGATTTTGCTGGGTCATTTTCTGGAATGCCTGCCGCACCAAGCAAAGCACGGATGGCGGCTTCACGTTTGTTTTCTAACCTACCAGTATGTGCTACTTCGCGTGGAAGCACAATTGCTTTTTGCACACTATCGGGCAAACAACCACAAGACCAACGCACCACTAAATTGACAGGAAGAATGTTGACATCATTTACTTCTTCGCCGTTGATTTTTTTCATCAAGGCTTCAAATGATTTTTTACCAATATCATAAAAAGATTGATGCACTGTGGTTAATGGCACACCCATAGATTGTGACTCACCAACATTATCAAAACCTGTCACTGCTATTGAGTCTGGTACCGAAATGCCACGTTGACCCAAATCTTCTAATACGCCAAACGCCATACGGTCGTTGGATACAGCAATGGCTTGCACACGAATGCCGCGTTCATCTAATAAAGTTCGCACGGCGGCACGTCCGCTTTCAGGTGAAAAATCACCTTCAATGACTAATTTTTCATCAAAACGAATATCGTTGGCTTTTAGTTCAGCTCGATACGCTTCAAAGCGTTGGTCAGATTCGATTTGTCCTTGAGGTCCGCGGATAAAGGCAATGCGTTTATATCCATGTTCCTTAATCAAATGATTAATCACAGCACGCATACCGCCACTGTTATCTGTAATGGTGGTTGGAATTTTTTTTATTGGAATGGCAAATGAAGCAATTGGTGTATCGCCAAAAATTTTGATGAAGTTTTTTACTTCATCCAATGAAACCCCATGAGATATGTCCGCTGAAAGCAAAATCCCATCAAATTGACCGGGCTTGATTAAGTCGTATAACCCGTAAGATAAATTTCCAGAAGGGGATGGAATTGGAGTGGGCTTCCCGCCTGAAAAAGAAACTACATTGACATCATGTTCTTCGGCGCAATCTAAAACGCCTGCCATAAATTCAGCATTCCACAAGCGCGAAACCTGC
>DQGV01000266.1:0-1016 GCA_003524705.1 Anaerolineae bacterium
GATGGGGGTAGAATCAATTCATGGAATTGGGATGCAGGATAAAGGTCGTGTGATGCGTGAAATCCTCGAAAAGAAAAATATCAAAGCGGAAAATGTCATCTATATTGGCAATGATTTGAATGACCTGCCATGTTTTGAAATTGCAGGTTGGTCTGTGGCGGTGGCAGATGCATATCCCGAAGTAATCCGCGCCGCAGATTTTGTGTTGACGAAAAATGGCGGGCATGGAGCAATCCGTGAATTATGTGAAATTATTTTAAATAGGAGACAAAATGACTCGTGAAATAAAATTTGGAAATCGAATGATGGGTGATGGTCACCCTGCATATATCATTGCAGAAGTTGGAATCAATCATAATGGTGATTTAGATATTGCCAAGAAAATTATTGATGCTGCCGCACATGCTGGGGCGGATGCTGTTAAATTTCAAAAACGTACACCAGAAGTTTGCACGCCACCTGAACAACAAAAACAAATGCGTGAAACGCCTTGGGGTTTTATTACTTATTTAGATTATCGTTATAAAGTTGAATTTAACGAAGAACAATATCGTGAAATTGACCGTTATTGCAAAGAAAAGAAAATTGATTGGATGGTTTCTGTGTGGGATGAACCCTCTGTTGATTTTATGGAAAAGTTTGATACACCAGCCTATAAAGTTCCATCCGCATCATTGACCGATCACAACTTATTAAAGTATGTTCGCAAAACGGGCAAGCCTGTCATTATTTCAACAGGTATGTCTACGATGGAACAAATTCACAAAGGTGTAAATGTTGTTGGTGAAGATAATCTTGTGATTATGCACTGCACTAGCACCTATCCATGTGAACCCGAAGAATTAAATCTCAGAATGATTGAAACCCTTCGCAAAGAATTTCCAAACAATCCTATTGGATATTCTGGTCACGAAGTTGGGCTTGTTCCTTCGGCTGTTGCCATTGCATTAGGTGCAACATCTATCGAACGCCATATCACTTTGGATCGCGCCATGTGGGGCAGTGACCAAGCCGCA
>DQGV01000266.1:1309-2565 GCA_003524705.1 Anaerolineae bacterium
GATGGCGTCAAGAAAGTTTATGAATCTGAAAAAGGTTCGATGAAAAAATTACGTCGCGTTGTAAATGAATAATTATTTGTAGGGGCGACTGGCTAGTCGCCCCTACGTGTTTATATGAAAAATCTTCGCCGCATCATTCGCCCTTATGCAAAAACCGCTCAAGCCATCATCCGATGGAAGCGGTTTTCTTTTCATGAATCGCCGCCTATTTTCGGAAACTCCAAACCGAAAAGTGGTTCGCATCTGCTTTTGCAAATTTTGAATGGCTTTACACAAATCATGCCATACAAATATGTGGATGCCGAACCGATTCGCACCATCACCAAAGATGGAGAACGAAGAACATCGGATAAAATCTTGCATGACTTAAAAAAGATTCCAAACGGAGTGATTGGCTGGGGATATGTGGATGCGACAAAAGAAAACGCCTCTTTCTTAACTCAAACTGGTCGCGTGACCTTCTTCATTTATCGTGACCCACGCGATTTGCTCATCTCACAAGTCTTCTTTGCAACAGACATGCACGAAGAACATGGAATGCACGATTATTACAATTCTCTTCCTGATTTCAATGAGAGACTCAAAGTTGCCATCACAGGCATTGAACAAGATGACTTGCACATGGTTTCAGTCAAACAAAGATATGAAGGTGTGTTTCAATGGCTTGAACAAAAAAATGCGATGTGCATCCGCTTTGAAGATTTGATAAATAATCGTGATGTCACATTAAATAAAATGCTGGATGAAGTAGAAAAGACAGGTTACAAAATTCCAACATCAAGAGAAAAATGTTTATCGGTTTTAGTAGAAGCGATTCAGCCAAAGAAAAGCCACACATTTCGCTCAGGTAAAACGGGCGGTTGGAAAGAATATTTCACCGAAGAGCATAAACAGTTATTCAAAGATGTGGCAGGGGATTTGTTAGTAAAATTGAATTACGAAAAAAATAATGATTGGTAATCAGTAGGGGCGAGGTCATCTCGCCCCTTATTACATCTGGAGGAACCATGCCCGTCCACGGAACACATAACGCAGTTGAAGATACACGCAATGAAAAAATATTGATTTACGTTAACGGCGAACTATTTCCACGCAATGAAGCCAAGATTTCAGTCTTTGATAGTGGCTACCTCGTTGGTGACGGAATTTGGGAAGCACTTCGTTTACATGATGGCGTATTAGTTTTCCTTGATGAGCATCTCAATCGTCTCTGGCAAGCCGCGGCAACCGTAGGCATGGATTTGAAAATGACTCGC
>DQGV01000147.1 GCA_003524705.1 Anaerolineae bacterium
CCTCAGTCGGGTCTTCAGTCGGGTCTTCAGTTGGATCCTCAGTTGGGTCTTCAGTTGGATCTTCGGTCGGATCCTCAGTTGGGTCTTCAGTTGGATCTTCGGTCGGGTCTTCGGTTGGATCCTCAGTTGGGTCTTCAGTCGGGTCTTCGGTTGGATCCTCAGTCGGGTCTTCGGTTGGATCCTCAGTCGGGTCTTCAGTCGGGTTTTCAGTAGGTGACTCTGTAGGGGAGATCGCTGGATTGGGAAAGCTAAAAAATGAAGGTGCATCAAAATTTTCTTCAGAACCTGAATTTTCTATTGGATATACAAGATTACAATCTACACCATCGTAAGTGAAATTACTGACTTGAATATCATTTAACTTAACTATTACAAGAGCAGGAAAACTAATATCTTGCGATAAAGAGCAAACTAGTAAATCTGTATTTTCAGTCATTGTCCTGCAGGTAACGGGAGTATCATTTAAAGTGACCGTAATATTTAACCCCATGAGGCTAGCAGTTTGTTGAGAGAGATTAAAGTTAATGAAACCATCCTCTACTGCGCAGGCCGTAACACGAACAGCAAGTGATGCAGGTATAGCTAAGGTTGAGGCTGGAATTGGAGGAAGCCCTTGAGAAGATGTAGAGTTTTCTTCGGTTTCTACCTCGCTAGCTACCAAAGGCTGAACACCACAAAATTGAACCAATGCATCTGATTTATCATATTGAGTACCTAAGGGAGGTTTTTCAGTAAGATAAATTAATGCTACGCTCCCATCTGGGCAGGGAAGACCACAATTGTATGAAGTACTAGACCAAACAAATTCACCATCTTCACCCTGTATAAAATATTCGCTAACAGATTGGCATGTTAAGGCACTACCATTTGTAAAGTAGATAAATATCTTATCATCTGCCTGACAACTCGAAACAGTTATTAGTACAACAATGAAGACAAAAATGAATAAAGCGCGTTTTTTTATGTCTTCTCTGAGCATATATCTTCGCTCCTTTATTAGTAATTATAACTCATACAAGGTACAAAATATCAATTACCAATAAATGAATTTAAGAAAATAGTGAAGATAAGGATGTTAAAAAGCATAGAAAAGCTACTAGACTACATAATCAATTAGGTCTTTTCTTTTATCTCCAAACGACATACAAAGCATGCAATATACCGGGAATGCCACCTAAGATAGTAAGTAAAAGGTTCAACCAAAACTCACCATCTATTTTGTTGCCTTTCTTCAAAAACACTGCTAAAGGTGGGATGAAAAGCGCGATGATGCTAAACAAGATTTTGTTACTGTCCATTTTTTCTACTCCTTATAAAAAGAATTTAACTTACACTAGGATAAAGGTTTGCAGATTCTTTATTTATCACCATCAGGTATAATTACACCCATGCAAACAGATACTAAACAAATTATCGGTGTACGATTTACGAAGGTAGGAAAAATTTATCACTTTGACTCCTCAAGCCTCCCCGACGTTAAAAGAGGCGAGCATGTCATTGTGGATACGACACGTGGAAAACATCTTGGCGAAGTGGTGCAAGTGTTGGAGGAAATTCCGCCCAAACCAGAAGGCGGCTGGAAATCGGTCGAGAGACGCGCCACACCACGAGATTTATTGTTACAACAATCGTGGAAAAATAAACAAACCGAAGCGATGATTAATTGTCGCGCGCGCGCATCCGAATTGGGATTGTTGGATACTATCAAAATTGTCTCTGCCGAATATAACTACGACGGCACACGCCTTGCATTTTTATTCAGCACAGACATTGAAGAAAAAGTGGATTTGAAATCTCTCAAAAAAGATATGCAAGAGTTGTATTCAAACAAGCATATCGAAATGCGCCAAATTGGTCCGCGCGATGTTGCCAAACTTTTAGGTGGCATGGGCGCATGCGGAATTGAAACACGTTGCTGTTCAAAATTCCTGACAGACTTCTCACCCATTTCTATCAAGATGGCAAAAGAACAAGGTATTTCACTCACGCCAAATGAAATTACAGGCATGTGCGGTCGTTTACGTTGTTGTTTAATTTTTGAATATGAACAATATGTAGAAGCGCGTAAAACGTTGCCAAAGCGCAATAAAAAAGTTATCACACCAAAGGGTGAAGGCAAAGTTATTGATTTGATTCCGATGAGTGATAAAGTGGTCGTATTAATTGAAGTGCCAAATGAACGCCCACAACAACATACATTCATGCGCGAAGAAATTCAACCATGGGATGAACTCGAAGCACTTCGCAGAAAATCTCAAGCCCCATGTGACCGTCACGAAGGTGGCGGATGCACCTGTGGCAAAAGCAGTCCATTGAAAAAGAATGACCGCAAAAACTAACACTTGGGAAACTTCACAAAAAATTCTGGTAATTCTGGCTCACCCCGATGACCCAGAATTTTTTTGCGGTGGCACATTGGCGCAATGGGCATTGCAAGGTCATAGCATCACATATTTAATTTTGACAAATGGAAACAAAGGATTCAATCCCGCCACCCAAGCGGATATGACTCCTGAAAAGTTAATTCCGATTCGTAAAGTGGAACAAGCAGAAGCAGCAAAAATTATCGGCGCAGAACCGCCTCTTTTTCTTGACCTTGAAGATGGTCTATTAATCCCTGACCTTAATTTACGCCGAATCATTGTGCGCGAAATTCGTAGACACAAACCTGATATTCTAGTCACCTGTGACCCGCAAAATTTATTCGCGTTATACGGAATCAATCACCCCGACCATCGTGCTTGTGGGCAAGTTGTACTAGATGCAGTCTTCCCAGCCGCAGGAAGCCCCGTATTTTTTCCAGAATTATTAGATGAAGGCTTCGAGCCTCACATGCCAAAAGAAGTTTGGTGCTCCTTAACCAATCAACCAAACGAAACGATAGATATTACCGAAACATGGAACATCAAACTGCAAGCCATTCTGCAACACAAATCTCAAGTGCAAGATGTAGACAAGTTAATCGAAAGAATGAAAGCCAGAAGAACTGAAGATAGCACCGAAGAAAATCCAAAATACGAAGAAAAATTCCGTGTGGTAAAGTATAGTTAACAAGTTGAAAAGTTAATAAGTTAGAACGTTTGACTCACTAACTTTCAACCTTTGAACCTGCAAACTTTCAAACCTGCAACCCAAAGGAGAATCCCATGTCTGACTTCCTCAAGCAAGCTGAAGAACTTTTCCCATATACCCAGGCTATGCGCCGTGATTTTCATAAACATCCTGAACTTGGATTCAATGAAATTCGTACAGGCGGAATTGTTGCCAAAGAATTAGAGGGACTTGGCTTAGAAGTTACGAAAGGTGTTGGTAAAACTGGTGTGGTTGGTTATTTGGAAGGTGCAAAACCTGGTCCAACCATTTTGTTGCGCTTTGATATGGATGCACTTCCTATCACAGAAGATACTGGTGCAGAATATTCATCTATCAACAATGGTGTCATGCACGCCTGCGGACATGATGGGCATACTGCGATTGGATTAACTGTCGCAAAAATTTTGAATGAACACAAAAACGAACTCAAAGGCAACATCAAGTTTTGTTTTCAACCTTCTGAAGAAGGCACCAATGGAGAAGAAGTTGGTGGCGCATTGATGATGCTAAAAGACGGCGTCATGGATTCAGTTGATAAAACGCTTTCGCTTCACTTATGGAACGATAAACCTGTTGGCTGGCTTCATGTGGGTGCAGGTCCCGTTTTTGCAGGTGCTGAATTATTCAAAATAATAATTACAGGAAAAGGCGGGCATGGAGCCTTACCAGAAACAACAATTGACCCTGTTGTATGTGCGGCACACATCACAACTGCTTTGCAAACAATTGTCTCACGCAATATTGAAGCACTCAAACCTGCTGTGGTGAGTGTTACATCTATTCAAGCAGGCACGGCTTTTAACGTTATTCCACAAACCGCTGAACTCTGGGGAACCATCCGCACCTTTGACCCTGATGTACGCAAAACTGTAATTGAAAGATTTAATCAAATTGTAAAAGGCACTGCCGAGGCAATGAATTGCCAAGTTGATGTGACGGTTAAAGAAGTGACATTGCCAGTCACCAATGATGAAGAAGTAACTGCCAGTGTGTTTAATTCTGCTAAAAAAGTTTTTCCTGATTTAGAAATTGCCACGAATTCATATCTCACCATGGGTGCAGAAGATATGGGCTATATGCAAGATAAAGCCAAAGGCACTTATTTCTGCATCGGTTCTGCCAATGATGAAAAGAATCTCAACTACAGCCATCATCATCCCAAATTTGATTTTGATGAACGTGCCCTAGTAAATGGCGTAGCGTTAATGGCAACCGCAGCCGCAGATTTATTAAAATAGTTTTGTATGAAAAACAAACGCAACTGGATTATTGGAATTGTTTTATCCGCAACAGCGGCGTTTGTAGCTTTGCAAACTGTCAACGCACCAAGTTCAGAAGCAATAACTCCAGAAGTTGAAGTTATTGCTTCTGAAACATTTACAAATGAAACTTGTGCTTTTATGTGGGCATATCAAGATGCACCTGAGTTGACCAAAAATTTAGATGATGCTGTTAAAGAACTAAATCCTGATGCCTCTGCAAAAGCAACCTTATTTGGTGAAGACTGCATCTATTCTGATGGAAGTAAAACTTTTGGGGTGATAGAAACCGATTTTACAGTCCGCTTACCTGTAGGTGATTTAACTCAACATGAAGAATTCGGCAATTGGATTAAGCAAGTAATGGATATTGTTACCGAAATTCCGCGCGAAGAAATTCAAGGCAAGTATGGATTTGTAGAATTTTGGTTTGAGAAAAATATAAATGAAAATATCACTTTTCGTGTTCCAATTGATAAATATGTAGA
>DQGV01000061.1 GCA_003524705.1 Anaerolineae bacterium
TCAATGGAAATCAGTAGATTTCTCTGAACGGGTCGCCCCTACACTATATACAAGGAGATAATATATGAACGAAGAACTTTTCAACCGCTATGATTCACTTACTTTTGACGATGTCTTAATCGTGCCTGGTTATACAGAAGTGTTGCCCAATGAAACCGATGTCAAAGTACAACTCACACCAACGATTCAACTTAACATTCCGATTCTTTCCGCCGCAATGGATACAGTCACCGAAGCGAGGCTTGCGATTGCATTGGCTCGCGAAGGCGGTATGGGAATTATTCATCGCAACATGCCTCCCGAAGCACAAGCCGCCGAAGTCGAAAAAGTGAAGCGTTCACAGTCAGGCATGATTGTGGAACCAATTAGCTTACAACCAGATGCACCACTCAGCAAAGCCGAAGAAATTATGTCCACGTATCATATTAGCGGCGTGCCCATCACAAATGAAAACGGAAAAATTGTCGGCATTCTCACCAATCGCGATATTCGTTTTGTAGAAGCATCTGATTACAACTTACCCGTCAGCCAGTTTATGACGAAAGAAGACAAACTCATCACTGCACGCGTGGGCATCTCTGCAAAAGATGCGAAAGATATTTTACAAAAACATCGCATCGAAAAACTTCCGCTTGTAGATGCGAATGGAAAACTAAAAGGTTTACTGACAGTTAAAGATATTCAAAAAGCACGTGATTATCCCAACGCATCCACTGATTCAAAAGGACGTTTACTTGTCGGCGCTGCAGTTGGTGTTGGCAAAGATGTTGAAACACGTGTTGACCTCATGCTCAAGGCTGGAGTTGATGCCGTAACAATTGATACTGCACACGGACATTCCAAAGGTGTGCTTGAAGCAATTCAAAGAATCAAAAGTGCATGGAAAGATTTGCCAGTCATTGCTGGGAACGTGGTCACTGCCGAAGGAACAGAAGCAATGATAAAGTCAGGTGCTGATGCGATTAAAGTCGGTGTGGGTGCAGGTTCCATTTGCACAACAAGAGTCATCTCTGGTGCGGGTATGCCGCAAGTCTCCGCGATTTTTGAATGTGCTCAAATTGCAAAAAAGCATGACATCAAAATTATTGCTGATGGCGGAATCAAATTTAGTGGTGATATTGTTAAAGCAATTGTTGCAGGTGGAAATGCAGTAATGCTTGGAAGTTTGCTTGCTGGTTTGGATGAAGCGCCAGGCGAAGTGATGATGTATGAAGGTCGTAGCTTCAAAGAATATCGTGGCATGGGAAGTTTGGGCGCGATGAAAGGCTATGGCGTGGATCGTTATGCAACGGGTCAGGCTGGTGGCGGAAAACTTGTGCCAGAAGGTATTGAAGGTCGCGTGCCTTATAAAGGTTTGCTCGGTGAATATGTTTATCAACTCGTCGGTGGTCTTCGTTCTGGCATGGGGTATGCAGGCGCGGCATCGTTGAAAGATTTACAAACTAAAACAAGACTCACACGCATCACAAATGCGGGATTGCTTGAAAGTCATCCGCATGATGTTATCATTACGAAAGAAGCACCAAATTATCAATTGAGCCAAAGATAAATGACTTTACATCTCATCTCCCCATTAGATGGACGTTATGCAGAGACAACTGCACCATTGCGGAATTATTTTTCCGAGTTTGCTTTTCTGCGCGATAGAGTACGCGTCGAACTTAACTTTTTGCTTGCTCTTTCCAAAACAGGCTTGATACGCCCTTTGAGCAACTCTGAATCCGCTCAAATCGAATCTATTCTTTCCAATTTTTCAACTGCTGACGCAGAATTAATACTAGAACACGAACGCAAGACACGTCACGATGTGAAAGCAATTGAATATTTTATTCAAAGTAAATTACAAAATTCATCTCTACAAGATTTACTTCCATGGATTCATTTCGGATTAACTTCCGAAGATACGAATAGCATTGGTCAAGCCATTGCGTTGAAAGAATCAAGAGACAAAGTCATTCTCCCGAATATCGAATCCTTAATATCGAATCTCTCTGACTTCGCAATCCGCTACAAATCAACTGCTATGCTCGCTCGCACACATGGACAATTTGCAGTACCAACAACATTAGGCAAAGAATTTGCAATTTACATTGCTCGCCTGAAAAAGATACGAGATGAAATATCCGCTTTTCGTTTTGAAGCCAAGCTAACAGGTGCAGTTGGTAACTTCAATGCTTTGCAAGCATCTGCCCCACAAGTAGATTGGATTTCATTCAGTAAAAACTTTATATCAAGCTTTGATTTAGAACCAAACCTGCTCACGACTCAAATCCTCCCCTACGATAACTGGATACGTTATTTTGATTTCATCCGTTTAACAAATTCTATTTTGATTGACTTTGCTCAAGACATTTGGCGATATATCAGTGATGGATATTTGGAGCAAGCAGTTGTCGCAGGTGAAGTTGGTTCTTCGACGATGCCACAAAAAGTTAACCCGATTGATTTTGAAAATGCAGAAGGCAATTTGGGCGTGGCAAATTCTTTGTTCAATCATTACGCTCAAAAATTAACTGTCTCTCGTTTGCAAAGAGATTTATCCGATTCAACAGTCCGCCGCACATTTGGCACGGGGTTAGGTCACAGCTTACTAGCATGGACCAACTTGAAGCGTGGGTTGAAGCGCATTGCTCCTGACGAAGAAAAACTCAAAGCGGAATTAAATGCTCATTGGGAAGTCGTCTCTGAAGGCGCACAAACTATCCTACGTGCAGTTGGAAAATCTGATGCGTATGAAACGTTGAAAGAAAAAACGCGCGGGCAAGTGTTAACCGAATCTGATTACAAAGCATGGTGTGATTCAATTAATGTGGATGATGCCACACGAAATAAATTAAAAAATCTTTCGCCTGAAAGTTACATCGGCTTGGCAATTGAATTGACCAAAAAAATTGCTGGATAATTTCTATTGACATATTTTGTGGGGATGGTAGAATACCGCCCAATATGTTCAGACAACTTTATGCGCGTCGTACCCGTCGTTCAAAACTAACTTTTCTCGAAAGGTTGGAAGTTTTTAATTTTGTGCGAAGCACAGGCGTGATTCAAGATGACATCGAAAACGTTAATTAAAAATAGCCCTCCTTTTGGAGGGTTATTTTTTTGTATAGAACTAACGAAAGGATAACGAATGACTGCAACACTTGTACTTGAAGATGGAACAATCATAGAAGGCAAAGCCTTTGGCGCAAAGACTGATGCTGTATTTGAATTAGTTTTCAACACCAGCATGACGGGTTATCAAGAAATTCTCACTGACCCATCCTATCGTGGACAAGGTGTGTTATTTACCGTTTCACACATTGGTAATGTAGGAATTAATTTGGAAGATGATGAATCATCAAAACCACAAATTTCTGCGGCGGTGATTCGTTCGCTGAGTCCTGTTGTATCCAATTGGCGTTCGGCACTTTCATTATCAGATTGGCTTGAAAAACATGATGTCCCTGGAATCAGTGGCGTGGATACGCGTTGGTTGACTCGCAAACTTCGTGATGGTGGAACTCAAAAAGCGGCTCTTTCTACGAAGGGGACACCTGTTGATATACTTTTGAACATGGTACACACTTGGAGTGGACTTGATGGAAGAGATATGGTCAAGGAAGTGACTTGTGAAGAAACATATCACTGGATTGATGATGAAGGAAGTAAATGGGTAGAGCAGAAGGCAGTAAGCAGTAAACAGTTATCAGTAGTTGCTTACGATTTTGGAATTAAAGAAAACATCCTTCGACATCTCTCAAGTTATGGCGCAAATGTAACTGTTGTTCCAGCAGATACAACAGCAGAAGAAACATTAGCATTGAAACCCGATGGAATCTTTTTATCCAACGGACCTGGCGACCCAGCAGGTTTACCGTATGCGGTTGAAGCAGTGAATGGATTAATTGAAAGTGGAGTTCCAATGTTTGGAATTTGTTTAGGACATCAATTGATTGGTCGTGCACTTGGAGCAGACACACACAAATTAAAGTTTGGTCATCATGGTGGCAATCATCCTGTTCAACATTTACCAAGCGGAAAAGTTTTAATCACAGCACAGAATCATAATTATTGCGTCACTGAAGGGGAATTGAATCAAGATGAAGTGGAAATTACTTATAAAAGTTTGAATGACGATTCACTTGAAGGTCTTCGTGTCAAAAACAAACCTGTGTTTAGTGTGCAATTTCATCCTGAGTCCGCACCTGGTCCGCATGATGCGCATTACATCTTCGACGAATTCTTCAAGATGATAAAGGTAAAAAAAGTAATGTAATGGAGTATGAAATGCCTGATATTGACCAACCATCTACTAATGATTATTCATCGACTTGGTTTCAAGTATTCCTTGAACCAATTCAACCTATTCAAACCGAAGCTGAAATTGCATTCATGACTAGGTATCTTCCTATGCCCTCTTATGTGAAGGTTTTAGATCTTTGTTGTGGATTGGGCCGACACACTCGCGCTCTAGCAAACAAACATTATCAAGTCACTGGAATTGATAATAACTTATCCGTGCTTAATAAAGCCAAAAATATTTCAGGTGGTGCCATTGAATATATTGCTCATGATATGCGTAAATTAGATCAATTACCCAAAACATTTGATGCAATTGTCAATCTTTGGCAAAGTTTTGGATATTTTGATGAGAGGGTAAATAACAATATTCTCAAGCAAATCAGCAATAAATTGAATTCCAAAGGGCGTTTAATTTTGGATGTTTATCATCGTAACTTTTTTGAGCAACATCAAGGAAGTAGACAGTTTGAAAAGAATGGTTTGATAATAACGGAGACAAAAGTCATGAAAGGTAATAGGTTAACTGTTGACCTGAATTATGGAGATCTTGGAGCAGATTGTTTTGAATGGCAATTGTATACCCCAGAAGAGATGACTCAACTTGCCAGACGAGTTGGATTTGCACCTTTAATTATCTGCACTGGCTTTGACGAGAACCTCTTGGCATCGGCTGACAGCCCAAGAATGCAACTTGTATTTGAAAAAGACAATTAGAGGCTATGCAACTCTATGAAACGAACTGACATTCACACAATTCTCGTGCCTGGCTCGGGAGCCATTGTCATTGGTCAAGCCGCGGAGTTTGATTACTCAGGCACGCAAGCAGTCAAAGCATTGAAAGCGGAAGGCTATCGTGTTGTATTGGTTAATTCAAATCCTGCAACAATTATGACTGACCCTGAAATTGCGGATGCAACTTATATCGAACCGCTTACAGTTGAAGCATTAGAAGCCATTATTGCTCAAGAAAAACCAGATGCCATGCTCCCCACTGTTGGCGGACAAACTGGATTAAATCTCGCGCTTGCCTTAAGTGAAAATGGTGTGTTGGAAAAATATGGTGTGCAATTAATTGGCGCGAATCTTAACGCAATCAAAGCCGCTGAAGACAGAATGTTGTTTCGTGAGACGATGCAAAAGAATAATATCCCTGTTCCGCGGGGAGGACAGGCTTACTCGTTGAAAGAGGCGGAGGAGATTGTAAAAGAAACTGGCTATCCTGTTTTAGTGCGCGCATCATTTGCAATGGGCGGAACGGGTGCGTCATGGGTATATGAATCGAATCAATTAAAAGAAGCAGTGCGCAGTGCAATTTCTGAATCACCGATTGGGCAAGCATGGTTGGAAGAATCGGTTTTGGGTTGGAAAGAATATGAACTCGAAGTGATGCGCGATAAAAAAAATAATTTTGTCGTGGTGTGTTCGATTGAAAATCTTGACCCAATGGGCGTGCACACGGGCGATAGCATCACCGTTGCACCTGCACAAACGTTAACGGATCGTGAATATCAAATCATGCGTGACCTTGCGCATCGCGTGTTGTCTGCTGTTGGCGTTGAAACAGGCGGTTCGAATGTTCAATTTGGTGTTGACCCAAAAACGGGTCGCGTGGTTGTCATCGAAATGAATCCGCGTGTGAGTCGTTCGTCTGCGCTTGCATCGAAGGCAACAGGTTTTCCAATTGCAAAACTCGCCGCGTTGGTTGCGGTTGGTTACACTCTCGATGAAATCACAAACGATATTACGAAACAAACCAAAGCCGCGTTTGAACCTTCGCTTGATTATGTCGTTGTGAAAATTCCGCGTTGGGCGTTTGAAAAATTTCCAGGTGTTGACCCAACGCTTGGACCACAAATGAAATCGGTTGGTGAAGCGATGGCATTGGGACGAACTTTTCCCGAAGCGTTGAATAAAGCGATTCAATCTTTAGAAATTGGTGTAGATGCATTAGACGCTTCTGGACCTAACAAAGAATTGCTCACTGAACCTGAAACATTAGATTCAATTTCAAAACCCACATCCGATAGATTATTCAAAGTCTACCGCGCGATTCAACAAGGTATGTCATTAGATGAAATATCAAACGTCACTGACTATGATTTATGGTTTCTTGCTCAAATGGAAGAAATTAAAAATTGCGAATTAGAAATTAGGAATTGCAAAACCGAAATTGAACTCAAAACAATATTACGTTACGCAAAACAATTAGGATTTGCAGATTCTCATATCTCTCGCCTTCTTTCTTCTTTCCTCTTTCCTTTGCCGAATGTCCGTAACCTTCGCAAACAACTCAACATCCTCCCCACTTTCCAACGCGTTGATACTTGCGCCGCAGAGTTTGAATCACAGACTCCGTATCTATATTCTGCGTATGAAATGGATGACGAATCACGACCGACGGATAAACAAAAAATATTAATCCTCGGTGGCGGACCAAATCGAATTGGTCAGGGAATTGAGTTTGATTATTGTTGTTGTCAGGCAGCGTTTGCATTGTCGAAGATGGGATATGAAACCATCATGTATAACTGCAATCCTGAAACGGTGTCTACAGATTACGATACAGCAGATAGATTATATTTTGAGCCATTGACTCTCGAACATGTGTTGAATGTAATAGATAAAGAAAAACCAATTGGAGTCATCGTTCAATTCGGCGGACAGACTCCGTTGAATCTCGCGGCTGGACTCGAAGCGGCGGGCGTGAAAATTTTAGGTACTTCCCCACATGCAATTCAACTTTCAGAAGATAGAGAAGAATTTGCAAAACTGCTGAAAGAGTTGGATATTCCTCAACCTGAAAACGGAATCGCCCGCACGTTGGAAGAAGCGCGTGAAGTCGCTCAAAGAATTGGATATCCTGTTTTAGTCAGACCATCTTTTGTATTGGGTGGCAGAGCTATGGCACTTGTCGATTCGGAATCGAATTTAGCAGGTTTTATTCAACAAGCCATTGAGGCGGCTCCTAATCAACCAATTTTGATTGATAAATTTATGGAAGATGCGTTTGAAATTGATGTGGATGCATTGGCAGACGGAGAAAGAGTCGTTGTAGGCGCGGTGATGCAACACATCGAAGAAGCAGGCGTCCATTCAGGAGATGCGGCGTGTGTCCTGCCTCCATATAAAGTCAGTGCCTATCATCAAGGAATCATGCGCGAATACACCGAGAAATTAGGTTTGGCATTGGGTGTGCGCGGATTGATGAATGTGCAATTCGCATTGAAAGATGAAGTGGTGTACGTGTTGGAAGTAAACCCACGCGCCTCACGCACCGTTCCATATGCCAGCAAAGCGACGAATTTAAACTTAGCCTACACAGCCGCGCAAGTGATGGCTGGCAAAACATTGAAAGAATTAAATGTTATTGAAGAACCTCGTGTAGATGGTTTCTTTATTAAAGAAGCCGTATTGCCATTCAAAAAATTACCCGGCTCCAGTTCACTGCTTGGACCTGAAATGCGCTCCACCGGCGAAGTGATGGGACATGCTTCACATTTTGGTCATGCGTTTGCAAAAGCACAACTCGCGGCTGGTTTGGGATTGCCACAACATGGTGCTGTGTTAATTACAGTCAATGATTATGATAAAAGTGCAGGTTTGAAATTTGCACGTGATATGCACAGGCTTGGATTTAAGTTATATGCTACACCCGGCACAGCCTATATGATTGATAAAGCCAATATTCCTGTGGAAGTGGTTGAAAAAGCACAAGATGGTTCCACCCAAATCGTAGATTTGATTCGCGCAGGAAAAATTCATTTAATCTTGAATACGCCTTTGGGTCCACATGCACATACAGATGGTAACGAGATTCGCAAAGCGGCGATTGGGATGAATGTCCCCTTGCTAACGACTCTTTCTGCGGCAACTGCGGCGACTTCTGCAATTCAAGCAATGCGAAAGAAGGAATTGAAATATAGAAGTTTACAGAGTCATTTTGGAAATTTCAAATAAGAACTATGTTTAGTTAGTCGACTGATAATCGAAATTTTCCTTGACCATCATTGGAAAATTCATCATCTCGATCTAATAACGCATAGATAGAACCATCATTAACGCGACGTCCCATTCCTCGTAATTCGTTTATGATCTCTTTGTAATTTAAAGGGGTATTTAAAACCCGTTGCAATATACTTTTTATTGCATCTTTATTACTATAATATCCATCCCCTAAATCAGTAAGCTGCCAAAAACCTTTGATTCCAGCATGTTGAAATTTGTCACGAGAGGCTGATAAACGCGTATCGACATGTCGAACACTTGTTTTTCCAAACCTTGCAGGAAATAAATAATTTAGAGCTTCTCGCATTTCACTGAAGTGCCAATGATAATAATCAATCTTATCCGCCAACTCCCAAGCGATTGCCCTTATTAATTTCTCAATACTCCAATTACGAGAACCTATTTTCCTGTTTTTCGTGATGTATAAGTTTTTAAATAGTTTGAAATCGGAGTAAAACCAAGTATTAGCAATATCTTCAAGTTCGCCAAGGCGACAAAATTTTTCCAAATCCATAAACTCTTGATAATCAGCTTGAAAAATATTATCTAATTTCTTCAGTATATTATAGATTTCTTTATTGCAAACCAAAAGCTGATTTGTTGGTGTAATTTCCGCATGACAATTGCCGACAACAATTTCTTTCTCAACCATACCGCATACAAATTGGCATAAATCTAAATGAGACAAACCTAACGGTTGCAATTTTTCAGATGACAATACATCACTTATTTTTATATCTGTTTTCCCGATGACATTATTGAAAAATAAGGATATTTGCCTTGTAAAGTTCTCTGCCACTATCGAGTTCCAAATATTTTCTGTATTATTCTTACGCTTTCCAATTTTTTGACTTACTCTCTCTCTCGATATTTTTTCATCTCCAATGAATTCGAAAGTTTGCTTATGAATGAGCCAATTCACCAAGAATCCCTGAATTCTTTTACCATCAGGAATAGATTTTACATACTCAAAGAAATCAATAGTGGCCGAAACTAAATCATTTACTAATAGATAGTCCATATCTGTAGGTGTTTCAGTTTCCCTAAGGGAGTCCAGCACTGGTATCCAAACAGTAGGCAAAGGCAGCTCTCGATACTTTCCGGTCTTTTGAGGTTCGCCTTCTTCAAGATTGGGATAGTCAGCAGGATCAAATGGAATTTCTATCTCTATCCATTCTTGTTTTTTGGACTCTAATAGCTTTTGCTGTTCTTCTACAAGCCATAATTCATCAAGTAGATTTGCCTGATCAAACCATATTTTAAATTCTTTGAGTAATTCCGAAACCTCATTTGGATCTGTACTTGCAATCCCTGCTTCTGTGTTTATTTCCATTCCACCCACAGTTAGATTCGCAGATGTTACTAGGCTTGAAACACCATCTACTATATAGACCTTTGCGTGGAGTTGTCTTATTGCTCTTAAATCAAAAGCATTGTTTTCAACCATTAATTTGAATGCATCAATATCACTAAAACCTGCCAAAAAATCATCATGATTATTGCGAGTTAACACCTTCCAAATAATGTTTTCATTCGGGTCAACCCTATCAATAACCTTCTGAAGTGTTGAATATTTTATCCATGGGCTAACAATAATAATTTCACTTTTAGCTTTCGAAAACATATCCAATAGAAATTCAAGCGAAGGGGTTGTTACTAATCTACTTGAGCTAGAGTTTGTCATAGTTCTCCGTTTAAGCTAATCTGCATCATTTATGGACTGGACAAGAAGAATCGAAATATCGAAGTTTACAGAGTCATTTTGAGGGATGGGTAGAGAAAAGAACGAATTCTAAATAATTAAAACATATTTTAGGATTCATCTTCTTGGAATGTCCAGAATTATAGAACCACCTTCCCAAAAACACAAACCAGAGTACCCAAATGGGTACTCTTTCCTTAAAACCATTGACACATTTCACAATAGTAGTAGAATACCGCCCAATATGTTAATCAAGTTTGCGTCACCGCGTACCCGTCGTCCGAAGCCGACTTCTGTTGAGAAGGTTGGTTCTTTTTGTTTGGATGATAAGGTATTGAACGCAAATATGTGCTAAGTACACACATACAAGTCCACACAAACAGCCCGCTTTCTCAAGCGGGCTGTTTTTTTTATTTTGACCTCACCCCCAACCCCT
>DQGV01000243.1:0-285 GCA_003524705.1 Anaerolineae bacterium
TTACAAGCCTATGTAGATGGCGTCAATGCATATATCAAAGATAAAGAGGCAACTGAGTTAAGCCTTGAATATGCAATTTTAGGTTTACCAATTTTGAGTCCTGATTATGTGATTGAAGAATGGACTCCTGTTAATTCATTAACTTGGGGCAAAGCCATGGCGTGGGATTTACGTGGCAATCTCGGTGAAGAACTTGAGCGTGCTGTTTTACTCAAAACATTCACACCTGAACAGCTCCAACAACTTTTTCCTGAATATCCACAAGACCATCCCGTTATTGTCAAC
>DQGV01000243.1:583-3177 GCA_003524705.1 Anaerolineae bacterium
GTTTTGATTATGCTCAACTTCCACTTGACCAAGTGACTTATAACGCTTCATTACTTGACGTTGTACTTGGTGATTGGAACGATGGAATTGGTTCAAACTCTTGGGCAGTTTCTGGCGAACTGACCGATTCAGGAATGCCGTATTTATCTAACGACCCGCATCTTGGGATTCAAATGCCTTCGATTTGGTATCAAATTGGTTTGCATTGTATTGAAAAAAATGATGACTGCCCATTTCAAGTGACGGGTTTTTCATTTGCAGGTGTACCAGGTGTTGTGATTGGTCACAACGACAAAATTGCTTGGGGCTTTACCAATGTTGGACCTGATGTAATGGATTTGTATATTGAAAAAGTGAATCCAGAAAATCCGAATCAATATGAAGTCAATGGTGAATGGGTAGATTTTGATTCCTACGAAGAAACAATTTACCCCGTAGGAGGCGAAGCGGTTACTATCACCATTAGAAGCACACGCCACGGACCGGTCATCTCTGATTCGTATTATCCAATACAAAATGAAAGCGACCCAGATGATGAAGAATTTATTCCGTTCAAAGAACGCGCTGGTGTTGATTTACCCGAGCAATATGTGATTGCATTAAAGTGGACGGCTTTAACGCCTTCGACTCCATTTGAAGCGATTTGGGGATTCAACAAAGCCGAAAATTGGGAAGAGTTTCGAGAAGCCGCAAAAGATTTTCATGTGCCACCACAAAATCTTTTGTATGCGGACATAGAAGGAAATATTGGTTATCAGATGCCAGGTGATATTCCGATTCGTAAAAATGGCGATGGGACATTGCCCGTACCAGGTTGGACAGATGATTATGAATGGACAGGTTTTATTCCATTTGAGGAATTGCCATACACTTTCAACCCGCAAGAAGGCTATATCGTCACTGCGAATAATCAAGTTCATCCGCGAGATTATCCATATTTTGTGACAGTAGATTGGGATTATGGTTTTCGTGCCAATCGCATTTTGACCATGATTCAAAATGCACCGTCAAAAATTGATATTGCTTATTTACAACAAATGCAAGGCGATTCGTATGATGCCAATGCCGAAGTATTTATTCCAATTATGCAAACTGTTGATTGGCGATTTGCAAAACCAAATGAAGCGATTGCATTTGATACTTTATCGAATTGGGATTATCAAGGACAAATTGACTCAACTTCCGCGGCGGTGTTCAATGCTTTTTGGCGTGCTTTCTTGATAAACACTTTCAATGATGATATGCCTGAAGAAAGATATTATCCTGATGGTGGTTCACGTTGGAATGAAATTATGCGCAACATGGCGCAGAATCCAAATGACCCATTTTGGGATGATAAAACAACTGAAGATATCGTTGAAAACATGGAAGATGTGATGAAAAAATCTTTTTCAGATGGTGTGGCTGAATTAGAAGATATGTTTGGAGATGATGTTTCCGAATGGAATTGGGGTGATATGCACGCTTCCACTTTCCGCAATGGAACGTTGGGTGAATCTGGAATCTTCTTGATTGAAGATTTATTCAATCGTGGACCGTTCCCAACTGGTGGTGGTGAATCAATCGTCAATGCAACAGGCTGGTCTGTGCGAGATGGCTATGAAACAAACTGGCTTCCATCTATGAGAATGATTGTGGATTTAAGTAATTTAGATAATTCACAAACAGTTCATACCACTGGGCAATCTGGTCATGCTTATCACCCGCATTATGATGATATGTCTAGTTTATGGGCAAATGTCGAATATTATCCCATGTGGTGGGAACAAGAATCAATTATCAATGATAGTGAGGCGCACTTAATCTTAGTGCCGTAATCAAGAAAAAAAACTCCGAGGTCTTAAAAAAGACCTCGGAGTTTTCATTTATTAGAAGTAATTTCTTTTTTTCTGCCGTAGCTCCACCATGCCAAAAAACCAAAAGTCAAAATTCCTAAATAATTTGCAGCTAAATCTTGTATTGAAAAATCTCTTCTGCGAATCGGAATTTGCGAAACTTCTTCCACAGTGAATACAATCATAAAAAACAAAACACAACTTAAGGCAATCCAATTCAAGTTTTTATTTGGAAACATTTGCATCAAACTTGCTGAGACGAGAAATGTCAGGATGCCGATAAGTAAGAAATGTAAAAATTTATCAAGATAAGGAACACGTCCTACCATCCAAAAAACAAACCGCAAACGTCCTAAATCTGCTAACACAATGACTGCTACAATAAAAATTGTAAAAGCCAGTGCGATCCACTTTAATTTCACAAGACTAACCTAAAATTTTGATGAACTCAGTAATCGTCCAGCCGCCACCAGCAATGAGAAACGCAAAATAAATCATGGTGACAATGTTAGAAATATGACCTAACAAAATAAAACCACCATCTTGTTGCATCATACCGACTGCTAAAAAGATTAAGGCTAACGCAGGCAAGGTGTTGCTAAATGGAATAAACCCAAACGGGAACATCAACAAAATAGCGCCGAGAATAAAAGCTAAATTCGCAAAGACAGTCATTGTTCCAGCAGTTGTTAATCGGCTCAAGCGATGTGGCTTGCTAATTTTTTCTAAACGATGAAACCAAACCAAAGCCTTCTTAAA
>DQGV01000243.1:3488-4435 GCA_003524705.1 Anaerolineae bacterium
GAAACTGGAATTAAAAATATCAACGAAAGAATCACTGTCAATAACAACAAACTATCTGCCCCAACAATGTCCATAATTTCGACTAAGGTCACTTCGTTTTCAGGCATTTTTTGGATAATCAATTCAATTTTTTCCCCAAGTGATTCGGCTTGCAATTCATTTTCTTCTTTTTTTGATAAATCAATATGAGACACGTTCTGTACTTCCTTTACTTTATTTTTTGAACCGCGCAAGTATACGCCTTTTGACTTAAACCGACAACTTACGAATCACCTACGAATTAACCAATCTCCAATCAGGAGGAAAAGCACGCTTCCGACTACGCCTAAACCTGCATCTAACGCGCCGAAAGCATACAAGCCCCAGCCAATTAATCCGCCTGCCCACTCGACTAGAAAAAAACCAGCGACACTTAGCCCAATAAATAATAAAAGCCGCCAGCCATTGCCTCCACGTATTGCATGGAATATGGTTGCGGCTAGTAAAGCAATGATTAATCCAAGTATAAGGCTGGGGATGGTCATTTTTAAGTGCAGGGGCGAGGCATACCACTTTGTGGCACTTTGCCTCGCCCCTACGAATTAAGGATTCAAATGCTTGGCAAAGAAATCAGTAATCGCGTTATAACAAGTGACACGGTTTTCATATTTCAAGACATCATGTCCTTCATCTTCAAAGATGTGTAATGAAATCGGTTTTCCTTTGGCTTGCAATTCACGCACCAAATCTTCTGATTCTGCCGCGACAACGCGTGGGTCATTCCGTCCTTGAATCACCAACATGGGAGCAGACATATTATGCAAATGCGTTTTGGGTGAGCGTTGAATCAAGAAATCTTTTTCTTCAGGCTTGGATGGGTCACCTAATGCAATTTTGAAATAAGGTTTCCATGTTTCGGGGATTCGGTCTAAGAAAGTTAGCAAATCATACGGACCAAACATATCGCA
>DQGV01000220.1 GCA_003524705.1 Anaerolineae bacterium
CTGATGTTGTTTTAGTGTACGGAAACATGCTAGCAGTGGATGAAAACGGAAATACTTTTAATACACTCAATTACAAACAACTCACCTTAGAAGATTTGATTTGCTTTCAAATTATTGGTCAACCAGCCATTTTTTTTAGAAGTTCAGCATTACAAAAAACAAATGGACTTAACCTAGGTTTTCACTTTCTTCTCGACCATTTGTTTTGGATTGAAATTGCTCAACATGGAAAAATTTTACATGTCAATCAAACTTGGTCAGCCGCGCGGTATCATGCTGAGGCGAAGAATCGTGCCAAAGCGGCAGAGTTTGGTAAAGAAGCCTTTCACATTTTGAGTTTGGTAGAACAAGATAAAAATCTCTCACCTATTTTTGACAAAGTGAAAAATCGAGCCATTGCTTCTGCTCATCGCGTAGATGCGCGTTATTTATTAGATGGTGATTTACCAAAACAAGCCTTGTTGGCATGGTTTAAGTCTTTTTGGCTTCATCCGCCAACTGGATTGTCAAGAATGAATATTTTTACTTCTAGCTTGTTAGAGATATTGGGTTTAGGGCAACTAAGAGATAAAATCCTTGCCCAACGTAAGAATAGATATCAATAAGTTAAGGCTAACAATTTTCATAAACCGCCCATTGATCTATTTCACCAATCAGACAATACTGCGATTGTATTGTTGCCACCTTTTCATTAATCAAACTAGATCGAATTGGGAACTCATACATCGTTTTCGAAGAATCAGCATTGATAACTAATTTGGGCTGGTTTTTAATAATATCATCTAAAAATTCTAATATCATTTCTTCAGTAACATAATTATTTTGATGCAATGGATACTGATACACAAATCTCGTTGGGCTTTTTCTTTTTGTAAAGAAATTAACAGACGCTTCAGCACCCCATATCAAAACGGTATCATCTTCACCAGTCTCAAGAATAATATATTTTATTCCTGTATCATCCCTTAATTTGCGATAGATATATGTTTGATCCAAATAAATGTAATAAAAATTGTACGAGATTATTCCCATTAATACAATTACTGATACATATTGCCATAATTGAGAAATATTTATTTGCGAAACTATCTTAACAACATTAAAGATGAACCAAGCAGAAAGTATACATAATACAGGCAATAAGGTCATAAAGTAATGCGGAAATGTTTTATCAGGAATAGCAATGAGAAATAATTCAATTGGTAATATCAACAAACTGGCTCCAAGCAATGCGGAGTATTGAGTTTCTATCTTTTTTCTAACTATTTGAAGTAAAGCAAAAAAATAACCTAAAGCCGCTAATTGTAAAAGGTTTGCTTGAGTAAGCGGGCGAAGACCTTTTTGTATTGCTTCTAAGCGTGATATAAAGTCTCCATCTGAACGAATAGAGTAAGCAAAGTTATATGTAAAGGCTGCACTCCAAAACTCGGGAAATGTGTTTTGAATCCAGAAGAAACCTACAATTACCAATGTTACAGAAGCACCCCCAATAAATATCCAATTTGCCTCTTTAAATAAAAATTTAATTCTTTTTGATAATACTCGAACGAGCAAGAGATAAATAAAAACACCTAACCATACGCCAATAGCAGTTTGTTTTGTAAAAAAAGCTAAAGCCCCTGTAATTCCTAGAATTATGTAATCAATCCTTCGTATCTCAGGCTCATTAATTTTAGAAGCAATCCATAAAGCAAAAAACTGTAAAGGAAGAGTGTATTCAGTAGTGAAATTACCACCTTGTAGTAGAGGAACTAAAGATAACAACCAAAGAAGCGAACTAATAATTGCAGGGATTAAGCCGAAATTTTTCTTAATAAGCTGATATCCGATGTATGCGGCTATAAATAATGCAATGAACTCTATTAACCAAACTCCCCAACGTGAGTGATTAGCAATCGCAAGCCCTAGCGCATTGATATAAAAAATAACAGGTGGTTTGTGATCCCAAATGTCAGCATAAGGCAACTCGCCGTTGAGTATCCGCCAACCAATGTAAAGAAAGACTCCGGAATCCCGAAAGGTTAATGGCATATTTAATGGGCTAGTTGGAAGTAATACTCCCAAAACCCCAAAGAGTATATAAAGTTTTTCCCAAGTATAAGAAACAATCTTTTTTATTGAGATCATAAGTGAATTTCCAAAAACTCCAAATTTATTAAGAGATTAAGAATTTATCTATTTTGGTATCGTCAATTTTGTTTTCGATGGCGTTTGGCCACTCAAATAAAAAATTTTATTTGCATTCACATAATGCGGAAAATCTTCTTTCCATGCTTGGCGCGTGTCATAACCAAATAATTCAACATAAGCATTGAACAAATCAATATTTTGTTCCGCAAAATAATTGGGGTTGCGAAAAAACATTTCTAAATAGCCCGCCACAAACTCACCATCATTTTGAAACACATACGGATGACCAATCGGCAGAGGCTGAGTCAAATCTCCACGCTGGCGAGCCAAGTATCTATCAAGTTCGAGGCGTTTGCCTTTGATAAATAAATCGCGTGCATGTTGATTAAATAAATCCCCATCTTTTGGATTCAAGCCAGGATACAATCCCTCGCTTCTTTTCATTGACCCTGTACCTGCGTCAAAAAAATCAAGCATGTGACCTAACTCATGCAAAAACGGACAAACGCCGGGCAAGGCGTTGTTGAAGCCCTCAAACAATCGCGAGATGACCAGTTGAATGCACTCGCGGCTTGGGTTGTAGCATCCGCCTGCCACGCCGCCATCTTGATGAAATGCTTCAGGCGTTGTATAAATTTGAAAATGTCGCGGCTGAGATAAAAATTTTTCTAAAATATTTTGACGATAAAAAAATACTTCTGCCAAATGACCCGCAACTAAATAACGAATTGTATTTGGAATTTCAGTTAACTTATTTTTGTTTTCGCTAATAAGTTGTAAATCAAAATTTGGGTGTTCTGCAATGTGAATGATGAGTTGATGAAACTCATCAATTTCTGTTTCAATGAGCATGTTCGTGATGGGAAAGTACCGATTCATTTCACGAACATTTTTGATTAAAGGGATTTGTTGCATTCTCAAATTATAAACCTTCTATGAAAGTCTATTAATAAATCTACGTTACAATTGTTTTTCGCATGGCACAAACTTTTTTCTCAACTCGCACTTCTCGAACAATTGCTTTATTCATTATTTTTGTTCTCGGCATCGGAATTCGCTTGTACGACCTAACCGATTTGCCGTTAGATTTTCATTCCACACGCCAATTGCTTTCGGCTATCAAAGCGCGTGGCATGTATTACTCAACTCGTATGGATGTTGCCACTGAATATAAAAGTTTTGCCGTGCAACAATGGCAATTTCGCGCATCGGTTGAGCCAGAAATTTTTGAGAGAGTCGTCGCGTTCACATATCAATTCACTGGCGAACAAGTTTGGATTGCTCGCATTTACTCATCCGCGTTTTGGATGATTGGTACAATATTTTTATTTTTACTTGCTAAAAAATTAACCAACATCGATGGCGCAATCGCAAGCACTGCCTTTTATGTTTTTCTACCATATGCCATTATTGCTAGTCGCAGTTTCCAACCCGACCCATTAATGACCATGCTCATCATTATTTTTTTATGGGCAGTGGTCGAATGGGCAGATAAACAAACTTATCAATATGCAATCATCGCAGGTTTGTTCGGTGGCTTTGCAATTTTTATAAAATTCGTCGCCGCATTTTTTGTGATAAGTGGTGGCTTGGGTACAGTAACAAGTCGAATGTCAATAAAAGAGGCGATAAAAAATCCACAACTATATGTCATGGCAATTTTAGGAATCATTCCCGGGGCGGGATATCTTATCTACGGAATTTTTTTCACAGATTATCTCAGTGATCAATTTGGCGGGCGGTTTATCCCAACATTATTTTTGAGTCCATCGTATTATGTCGGTTGGCTCAACATGCTCAACCTTGTGTTTGGCGGAATCATTTTGATGATTGCTCTACTTGGAATATTTTTTTATGATGATAAAAATCGCCGCTTCATTCTGACTTTGTGGCTTGGTTATTTAATCTTCGGCTTTTATTTTAACTTTCACATCTCTACGCATGATTATTATTCTTTACCATTAATTCCAATTGCGGCATTGTCACTTGCACCTTTAGCAAGTTTTATTTTTGCAAAACTTTCTGAAATCACTAATACAAAGTTTTTACAATTGTCTGCCTTCTGCCTTCTCCTTTTTGGATTACTTGCAACAACATGGAACACCCGCAACATTCTCAATGCCACCGACTATCGCCCTGAAGAAAAAATGTGGCAAGAAATCGCCAAAATCACCGAAGGGTATAATGTAGCAGGTCTCACGCAAGATTATGGCTCGCGCATGGCATATTTCGGCTGGAGAAGTATCACATCCATGCCTTCATATGGTGATATTCTTTATGGTACGCAACGTGGTAGCCAAGCTGATTTTGAAGAAAGATTTAATAACATCATTTCAAAGAAAGATTTATTTCTTGTGACCGATTTCAACGATTTGAATCTTCAACCTTTCTTACAAGAAAAATTGACACAATATCCTATCTTCGCTGAAGGCGATGGATATGTGATTTACGATTTAATGAAATGATTTTTTATAATAGATGAAAACAAATAGCAATTTCTCAGAAGTTTTTTATAAATATATTCTCATCTTAGGCAATGTCGCAATGTCCATTGCTGTCGGGTTATACGCCTACCTTGGCTCATTCTCTCGTTATTTATCTGATGATTATTGTGAAACCGTGCGAATGACGAGCAACACATTGATTAATGCTGTTGTAGAACGTTATTCTATAGGCGCATGGCGCGCCGCAAATCGGTATTCTAATATTTTATTTGTTGGTTTAAGTGAAATGCTCGGCGAGAATGCCATGCAAATCACTATGGCAGGCATGATTTTATTGTGGGCTATCGGTATGATTTGGAGCATGTATGAGTTGCGTAAGTTTCTTAAGGTAAATTGGAATTTTTTATTTGATGTATTGCTCGGATTAACATTCACGTTTTTTAGCTTGCTACAAGCCCCTCATTTATTTCAAACAGTTTACTGGCGCTCTGCTATGATGACTCACTTTGCGCCTTTGGTATTTGGTTCTTTTCTATTTGCATTCGTACTTCGCCAAATTCGTACAACAGAAAAGACATCTTGGTGGGTTGGAGTCTTTATTTTTATTGCATCATTTATTTTGGCTGGATTTTCAGAACCGCCTCCAGCCACAGCCGTCACAGGCCTTGTTTTATTACTTGGAATCAACTTCTATTTTAGAAAATCCTTTATCTATAAAAAATCACTTTCATTATTAACTTGGGCTTTAGCAGGAACACTGATAGGTCTTCTAGTGATGATATTATCTCCCGCAAATGCAGGGGTGGCGCAAGAAAAAGGCGTAAACATGATCGAAATTTTGACCAAATCATTTATTTATTCATATCAATTTATAGTTGATACACTAAAAACTCAGCCACTTCCAATTTTAGTTTCTATTTTTATTCCGTTTTCATTGATTTGGTTATATAAACAAACTGATTCATCTGGCATAAAAAATAACCAAAACCGATATATCTGGATTATTTTCCTAATTATTCCATTTTTAATGTGGATATTGATTGCGGCAAGTTTTTCCCCTAGCGTTTATGGACAAAGTTTTCCCATAGAACGTGCTCGTTTTCTTGGGCGATGTATGATGATTGCTTCATTCATGTTAACGGGTGGTTTACTTGGTTTGCTGATGCAAAACATTCAATTTAAGCCTAATCCTGTTTTGGGTCAATGGGCTGTGTTGGCAGTATTGGCAATCACCTCGGTTGTTTATCCATTAAGAACTGCATATTATCTGATCATTTTTAATGTCCCCGAATACCAAGAGCGCGCCAGATTATGGGATTTGCGTGATGCCTTTATCAAACGCCATGCCTTACAAGGCGAAACAGAATTGGTAGTTCCTGGTTTTTCGGGTGTTTATGGCATCAAAGAAATTGATGACAACCCTAACCATTGGGTGAATGTGTGTGCGGCAGAATTTTATGGTCTAAATTCAATTCGAGTTGTTGGAGTTGATAATGTAGAGGAAATATTGAATGAATAACCCCATCCTCGTTACAGGCTCGCATCGCAGTGGTACTACTTGGGTTGGCAAAATGCTTTCTGCTAATGAAGATGTTGCTTACGTCAGCGAGCCGTTGAATGTGTTACATCGTCCTGGAGTGTTTCGTGCACCAGTTAAATATTGGTATACCTACATAAACAAAGAAAATGAAAAAGAATATTTACCTGCGTTTCAAGAGTTATTAAATTTTCAATATCATCTTTGGCTTGAAATAAAATCTTTACGCTCCATTAAAGACTTTTTACGCATGGGGCGTGACTTTAAAATTTTTTACAATGGCAGTACACATGGTCAACGCGCGTTAATCAAAGATCCATTTGCATTGTTTTCATCGGCTTGGTTTGCACAAAAATTAAATTGCCAAGTTGTCGTCACAATTCGTCATCCCGCTGGTTTTACCAGTAGCCTCAAAAGATTAGGCTGGCATTTTGATTTTGGAAATTTATTAAATCAACCCTTCTTGATGCGCGACCATCTTGAAAAAGATAGAAATGCCATGCAGTCTATTGATAAAAATGATATCGTGACTCAAGGTGCCTTGTTATGGAAATTGATTTACCGCTTCGTTCATTTAAGTGGAAACTTGATACCCAACCTCAACATTGTTCGACATGAAGATTTATCTCTTGAACCTGTAGCAGGTTTCCAAAACCTATATCAAAAACTCGGTTTAAATTTCACTGAAAAAGTAAAAGAGACAATTCTTAACTCTAGCAGTTCTGAAAACCCAAATAAACTTTCCAAAGGAAGAACTCATTCTGTTAAATTAGATAGCCGTGCAAATTTAGATAACTGGAAAAAAATCCTTACGCCTGAAGAAATTACCAAAATCCGTAACATCACAGAAGATGTTTCATTTCATTTCTATAAAGACAATGAATGGTAACTGATTACTATTCTTTATGAAACCACCCAAACTCCCTCTCGTTTCTATTGTGACACCGTCTTTCAATCAAGCAGAATTTCTAGAAAAGACTATTCAATCTGTTTTGATGCAAGATTACCCATACATTGAATATATCGTCATAGACGGTGGCTCAACAGACGGAAGTGTGGATGTGATAAAAAAATATCAAGATAAGATAAGGTATTGGGTCAGCGAACCAGATAAAGGTCAGACAGAGGCGATTAACAAGGGATTTGCGAAAGCCACAGGTGACATCCTAGCGTGGATTAATTCAGACGATACATACAATCCAAAAGCAGTGGGTGAAGCGGTACTATACTTAATCGAAAATCCAGATGTAGCCATGGTGTATGCTGATTGTAATTTTATTGATGAGCAGGATAATGTGATAGGAAAGTTTAATGCCAAGCAAACGAATTATAAATTGTTACGCGAAGGCTTTGTGCATATTCCGCAACAGACTATGTTTTTTAGAAAAAAATATTGGAGTGAATTAGATCCATCTTTTTATTTTGCAATGGAT
>DQGV01000216.1 GCA_003524705.1 Anaerolineae bacterium
ACTCTCAATCTTCGCCATACCCCGCGATGCATCTTTTAACACTTGGTGATAATCGTATGGTTTTTGGAAAAGATACCTATCTGTAAGATTTATCAAGAAGGAACGAATCGGGTCATATCCAAAAACAATAAGCAAAATACTTATGGCATTTGACCAGATTTCACCAACATTCAAAACATGCCGAATAAAATATTGAAACAAAACTGATGCCAAAGAAAAAGTACCGAAAACAAACCCTAGCAGCCCAGCAAATACAAACGCATTCTTAACAAGCTTTTCTGTGCTTAAAAAATTATATTTCAATATTGTATATGCAGTAACAATGCTAAATAGAATCACGCCATAATTCCCATAAGGAAATGGGAAATAATATTGATCATACACAGGCAGAAAATCACCAATTCCACCACAGTAGCCAATCATATTTGCAAAGAAAAAAAACTTCAACTGGGTTTTCCTAACACCCTTTGCAACAATCATCTGTTTAGCTAAAACAATGTGCCCAACAATTACTTGCAAAAAGAAAACTACCATCCACACGGTATATAAAGCCGATGGGGTCAAATAATTTGGAGAAAATGGCCGTGCTTTTAAAGCTGGGTACAAAATTTGTGGATAAAAGATACTGCACAAAGCAAATACTGCAGCCAAGGCATAGTTAATAGACAAAACATATTTTTTTGAACCATTACTAACATTAAGCAATTCATACAAAAAGTGAATAAAGAAAACGGGAATAAACATAGCAAACACATGAAGCACGCGACAAAACAAATACGCGAGACTATAACTATCAGTAACTGAGTGCAGAAGTAAAAAAAAGCTCCACAAACATATCGCGCCTGCATACAAAAAAAATCGACGGTAGAGCAACTTTTTCACACCACACTGCGCAACAAACATAATCAACAAAAGATTGACTATCGTGGTGCCTAATGTCGCAATGCTGAAGTGGGTCTGAAGAACCTGATCAAGAATCATGGCTTATATATCAAACAAAAAAGTTAACTTGCGTTTTATACTTTTCGTAAACAAGAGGAAACTTTCGATTTAAATCTTTTTCTTCCAGGATCGATCTATACACAAGAAGCGGAAAATATACAAACACTGAGAATAAGACGCCAAAAACACTATGAAGAAATACCGACACGCCCACCAGCTCCAAAAATGAAGCCCAATAATACGGGTGCCTAGAAATCTTAAATGGCCCATTTTGCACAACCGCTGTGACACTATTTGCCAAAGTGGATACCGACCAGTTGCACCCCATAGAAGATATTGCGCGCCGCCGAAGCAAGCACCCTCCAACCAAAAGACTAATTCCAGACAAGTATGCGAGAAGATATGTACGGACGATAGAATTAAAATACAAATATACAGAACCAATAACACAGACAGAATAAAGCATCAGCATCACTGCTGTGAACCTAGACTCTCTCTTCTCTAAAGCGGCATCTAGCAATCTTACCCTAGGCGTACAAAATGTATTTGCAAGTCTTTCAAATGCAAATGCAATAATAACAACTGCAACTATCACTCTTTCAAAAGGCATCTCCACTCAAGAGCCGCCTTCTTGATAGTTTGTAATCACACGCAACATTTCTTCTGGAATAGGGGCAAAGGTACTTCTTTCTGTATCGATAAAGACAATCGAATGCCGCGTTTCGGCAGATACAAGCTCTTTGCGACGGTTGTAAAATCTGACAATCATATCAAAGCTAACTTTTTTAATTTTTGAAACAGTCAGTCTCGCATCAAACACATCCCCAAATGTTGCATTCACGAACAAGGAAAGCTCTATTTTGGTAGTCATCATTTTTATCGGGCGGTTTAAAACATCCTCAAAATTCGGAACAGTTTCTTGAAAGTAACTTTCACGCGCATAGCTGGTCCATTCAAAATAGTTATAAGGATGCAAAAACCCATTAAAATCCGTATGTTTAAAAAATACGCCAGCCCTATCGAAAATAAAAATTTTATTTTCCATCAGTATTTGTATAAGAGATTATTAGGATCTATTTCAATTGGTTTTAAGCATAAGCTAATTTCATTCGAAAGCCCTACCGTAGCCCCACTCAAACACTCCATCACACAATACTTTTGCCATCCCAGCCCAACTAACTCCGCAGTCTCTTCGTCTAAAAAAGTATGCAAAAGCTCAAACTGCTCATCACCTAGATTTGTAGAATTTATCTTAATCACTATACTTTTCCCAGCTACCGTCTGCCTTTTAAACTGCATCCTCGAGCCTATGTTTTGAAATCTGTACGCACTTAAAAAATATTCTGAACAAACAGGGCTCAAAAGGGCGTCCGAAGCTAAATACATAAGCTTTAAGTAATTAGCAAAACTCATATGCTTGAATTGATCCACATCGCTCATCATCACAACATACTTATATACAAATTCTTTTTGCGAATAAGCAAAGTATTTCACTTTTACTCCAAAGCTTTTTTGACGCTAGACAGAAAACTTTGCAAATCAAACGGCTTATAAAAAAAATCTCTTGCACCTAAAGCCTCTGCCTGC
>DQGV01000195.1 GCA_003524705.1 Anaerolineae bacterium
TACTTTTATTTTTTTAGATTTATTCGCAACTTCATTTTTTATAGCCAAATCACGCTCAAACGTAAACACAGATTTTGTCTCTGACAATCTCGCGCGCAATGTTTGAGTCGCTCGTATAGATTCATCACATGCAATGAATTTTCTTCCATGCTTTGCCGCAACCAGTGACGTAGTGCCAGAACCTGAGAAAAAATCTGCTACTAAGTCATTTTTGTTAGAAGAAGCCAAAATGATTCTTTCTAGCAATGCCACAGGCTTTTGAGTCGGGTAACCTGTTCTTTCGCTGTGTAAACGCGCCACCACAGGAAAATACCACCAATCTTCTGGCACTTTGCCACGCTCTAAATCTGGCACTTTGCCAAAGCCCGCCTTTGGTGATGACTTAAATGTCGTCACCGTGTTTGGGCTATAAGGCTCACGGACATCATCGGCATTGAAGACATAATTTTTACTTTTGGCGTACATCAAAATTGTGTCATGCTTGCGATTGAAAGCTGAACGAATTGGTGACGGTCCGTGATACGCCCAAATAATTTCGTTGATGAAGTTTTCAGCACCGAAAATTTCATCTAAAATCAATCTGGCATACGCGTCAGCGTGCCAGTCGAGGTGGAGATATAAAGTTCCAGTTGGAGCAAGCAGTTTCCACATCAGCGAGAGGCGTTCGTATAAAAATTGAAGATATGAATCTATATCATTCCATGAATCATGATAGCCCTCTGCTAATTTCCATTTGGAAGGTTTACGCGAATCTTCCCCTTTGCCAATCCGAGCAGAAAATTTTCTGTTTGTGAAAAATGGCGGGTCGGCATATATCAAATTGATTTTGTTTTCGTATTCAGGTAGCAAAGCAGACATGACATTGAGATTATCCCCAAGAATCACGCGACCATCAGGGCGAGACTTTGGATAGCCGCGACCTTTTGGAAACGTAATTGAATCTTGAATAAGTGTAGCAGGTTGAACCGAAGAAAGATGCTTACCCGTCCAGTTGAAAGTTGGCATGAATGTATTTTATCTTTAGTGTGGTTAAAAGTATACGCCGCATCATTTGAATTGACGCGGCGCAATTTTACTATATCAATCTATTAATAATGAATATCCACCACAGTGCCAAGCCCACGTGTGGCGACAGCATCTGGCTTTGAAACTGGCATTGCCCAACGGAAGAGCCAATTGGCTTCGTCGTTGCGCATGTTGATACAACCTTTGCTCATGGGCGTTCCAAAATTTTCATGCCAATATGTGCCATGAAAAGCATGTCCTTGACGCGTGAAGAATAACGTCCACGGTACGCCGGGCAAAACATAGTTATCAACATCAGCGAGCAAGTTACCGCTGGTTTGTGAACTGAAATAACTATAGCCCATGTGTTTGGCTGGGACTTTATCTAAAATAGAATACTCACCTGCCGGAGTTGTGGTTGGAATTCCAGTTCCGCCAGTCGGGTCGCCTGGAATACCCGTAGCAACATTGGTTTCAAAAACTGTACTGCCATATTCATAAGCATAGACCTTTTGAGTTGAAAGATTTAACTCAATTCGTTTTTGCTCGTATGGCACTTCTGGTGAAATAGGCGCAAGATATTCTGATGGGAAAATTCGCATGTGAATAGCAGGCACATAATAAGAGACGTTTGAATCGAGTTCATCAAAAATTCGATACCAAGCACCTTTGTAATCTGCCATTTCTGGACCTTCTTCAACCGCTTCAATCCAATGCACTGAGCCGTAATACAAAGGCGGCGACAAAGGTTGCCAGCCAAATGCCTGTGAAAAACGATACGGTGTTGTAAACGGTACAGAAATATCACCCAAAACTCGCGTACCTTCTGGAATAGATGAAAGTGGCGTTTGATAAATTGTTTTTACTTTTTGCAAACGCCCACGATGAATATACCCACCCCAGACGCGATACCAAACTGGGTTATGAAGCGGAAGCGGAGCGGTCACCTCTTCATACACATGCACCAACTCATCACGATACCAAGTAGATTGAATTTGGCTTTCATCGGTTGCGGCTTTGCGGACAGGCATTTCAGCCGTTGCAATACGCACTACAAAACTATCATCAAAATCGGTAAGCCCGGGCAAAAATGGTGAAAAAGCCAAACCACCCTAAAGTGAGTCCGCTTAATTTGAGGAAATCTCTACGAGAAAATTTTTGATTCATATCAAAATTGTACCTGAGAAAGTTTAAGATTTAATGAGAGAAAATTAGCCACACAGGTCGCAGAGAAAAAGAATTAAGAATCTCTGTGACGTCTGTGTTCTCTGTGGCTAAAGCCCTTAAAACAAAACTGCCTCCCAAAATGGAAGGCAGTTCGAATATTCAATTGTTATTTAATTATGCTTCCACTGTTTCTACAATCATATCTTTCAACAAAATTTCAAGCGCCATTGAATGTCCACAACGTTTGTGCGTGAGAAAAAACTCACAATCACAAGTAAATGTACCATTGTTATACGTTACATGATGGTCATTATTATCCCCATGAAAAGTAAGGTCAAACTGATTAAAACGAAACCGTTTTCTATCCTCAGCATATCGTTTTGCTTTCTCTAACTTACCAATCAGTCCGTAGTCCATGGCAGGTCTCCTTTTGAAATAAAATAAAAAAAGACACGCACAAATATTCGCGTGTCTTTACTCAACAAAGTTTTTTTATCATCTCGAAATAAGCGCATAACGGCATTACCTCTATAATGCGAGTATAGTCCTTTTCAATAAAAAGTCAATCACTAAATATGCTTTGTTATGGTTTCGTATGGGAATTGTAGGGTCTATTTAATTTTAGACATTCAATTTCTAAAACAACTCTAATTTGACTACGCGCATCACACTTAACGGGAAACCTGATTTTACAATTTCAACTTTTTACTAGCCCACACACTCACCCACGTTATAAGTCCGCACAAAATTGTGCCCCACGCCATATCCACTACAGTGACTAAAAGGGACCAATCGCGTAAAGTTGCTAAGTTGGTTAAATCATACGTCGCATACGTGATTAATCCAAACAGTGCTCCACGAATTAAATAATTTGAATTATTGCTTTTCACGGCTGGCTCAACGACAAAAAATAACAAACCATAAATATATAACAAATAAAAAATCCCCGCCGCGAGGAAGTTCGCATCCTCCGCCATCAAATGCCCAATTTGTGAACGATAAAATGACGGCGCGATGAATCCAAGCCAGAATGAGTCAATGGCAAGAAAGGTGATTAAGGTAATGAGCCGTGGTGATTTGGTTTATCGCTGGGTCTTGCGCGGCATTTCTTGGTCCATCATCGCGCTGTTTGTTGGACTCATTGTTCTCCTCGTGCAGATG
>DQGV01000415.1 GCA_003524705.1 Anaerolineae bacterium
GCTGCATTATTCGCAGGGAAGATACCCGTTAACCTGAATTTTACCGCGTCAAAAGAAAGTTTGGATTCGTGTGTTGCGCAGTGCGGCATGAAGAAAATTATTACATCACGAATTTTTCTTAAAAAAGCCAAGCTGGAAGAACGTCCGGGCATGGTGTTCTTTGAAGATCTTGTCCGCAAGGTTTCATCAAAGGATAAAGCATTGATTGCAGCTGCGCTTTTCGTATTGCCGAAGTTTTTGATAAAGGCTCTGTTCGTGCGCGGGGACAAGAGAAATGTAGATGATCTAGCCACAATCATTTTTTCGAGCGGCAGCACCGGACAGCCCAAAGGTGTGATGCTTTCACATTCAAATATCTTTTCAAATATCGAAGCCCTCTATCAAGTGTTGAAAATCCGGGATGATGATATTGTCCTTGGCGTGCTACCGTTTTTTCATTCATTCGGGTTTACCGCGACACTATGCATGCCGGTGGGTGTTGGGCTGGGAGTTGTTTATCACTCTAACCCACTCGATGCAGGAACAATAGGTGAGCTAGCTCAAAAATACAAAGCAACTATTCTTCTCGGAACGCCGACTTTCTTTTCGGCTTATATACGCAAGTGCACGAAAGAACAATTTGCCAGCATGAGATATGCAGGTGTCGGTGCGGAGAAATTGAAAACCAGTTTGTCGCAGGCCTTTTTTAAAAAATTTGGCGTTGTTCCATTTGAAGGCTATGGCACGACTGAACTTTCACCCGTAGTTGCAATGGCGGTCCCTGATTACATTAGTCATGATGAAAGAATTAAACAGGTTGGATACAAAGAAGGAAAAGTTGGTCATCCTATTCCCGGTGTAGCCGCCAAAATAGTTAATCCCGATACGTTTGAGACTCTTCCTTTTAATTCTGAAGGGTTGTTGTTGATAAAAGGCCCAAATGTCATGCTTGGGTATTTGAATAATCCAGAAAAGACCGCGGAAGTTTTAAGAGACGGTTGGTATGTTACAGGAGACATCGCTGTCATTGATGAAGATGGGTTTATCTGTATCACAGATCGTTTAAGCCGATTCAGCAAAATTGGCGGGGAAATGGTTCCGCACATCAAAGTTGAAGAAGAAATATTAAACGTGCTCGAAGCCATTGAGCAGGTATGCGCAGTCACTTCAGTTCCAGATGAAAAAAGAGGCGAACGGTTAGTGGTTTTATATCAAGGTGAAGTTGATGTGCAGGCATTATGGGAAAAACTAAATGAGGGCGGACTGCCAAAACTTTGGATTCCTAAACGAGAAGACTTTTATCAGGTTCCGGGCATTCCAGTTTTGGGAACAGGAAAATTGGATTTAAAAAGCATTAAGAATATGGCTTCCGAAAAAACAGCTCAGAGTCAATTTGAAAGCGGCGAATGATTATTCTTACAGACGATAGACACAAAATAGCATTAACGGAACTTCGCAACGGCCGCGAAACCGCCGTAATCGTGGCTCACGGCTTTTATAACAACAAAGACACTCATCTGTTCAAAGAAATCTCTGCAATGCTGTATCAGCATTACGACACCTTTAGTTTTGATTTCCGAGGACATGGTAAAAGTAGCGGGTTGTTTTCTTGGACTGCATACGAGCCGGCAGATTTGCGGGCTGTCGTTTCCTATGTAAAAAATCTCGGATATTCTAAAATTGGACTAATCGGTTTTTCATTAGGTGCCGCCACCTCATTAATAGAATCCAGCCGGAATAATCAAATCGATGCTGTTATCGCTGTTAGTGCGCCTTGCGACTTCTGGCAAATTAATTGTCACTTTTGGGAGCCGGAAATGCTTAAGGATTTGAAACTGAATTTAGGTCATAAAGGAAAAGGTAAGGGCGTGAGGCCGGGCAATCCATTTCTACCCAAAACAAAACCGATTGATGCTGTAAGCAAAAGAGAAACTCGAACACCTATACTTTTTATTCATGGCCAAAATGATTGGTTAATTAAGCCAGACCACAGCGATAAATTGTTTGCGGCCGCACAAGGACCAAAAAAAATCGTAAGAATCAACGGCGCTGGGCACGCAGAGAAGATATTTGATGAACAGTCGGATCAGTTTGAACGAATCTGTATAGATTGGCTTAGCCAGAATCTCTGATATGGATACTAAAAAAATTTATCTTACGGAGTTGAAAAAAATGGAGTGTTGTTTTCGAGCGGTTAAGGGAGCTCGATATATTTTGAATACACAAATAAGCAAGATTCAGGCAGATGAATTACATACACTCAAATCCACTTTTTATGTTGCTGTGGAACGGTTGCACATGAAGGCCGATCGGTTATTCAGTCTGCAGAGACAGTTGCGTGAAGTTTTAACATTAATCAATATGCGGTGTGACTTAAGCGAACATGAGCGGATGATGGCTTTGCAGCTTACAGATGAAATTGAGGAACGACTTAGACTAGAACTGTCAGAAAAACCCACGGGGAGGCTTCGGTGAATTGGCTTTTAGTTTCTGCTATCCAGCTTCTTTTTACCTTGTGTCTCTATGCCGTCGGAGTAGCCGTTATCGGCGCTTCAATTTATCCGGGTGTATTGCTCTGTTTGAATGTTTGGCAATCAACAGCTCATATGTCATTTGAAGCGCAGTTACTTTGCATGTGCTTTGCTGCAGTCGCCGCATATTTCTTATATGGCATTTGTGTTCTTTTCGTAGTCGGCACCGTTCGCATCATTCTTGGACTACGCCTAAAAGAAGGCGAATATCCTATGCAGTCACTCGGCGCTCTTAAATGGGCTTTGGCAAACTCACTTGTATTAATTGTTTCAAATACATTTATGGATTTCATCCTGTTAACTCCGTTTGCAAATATCTTCTACCGGCTCATGGGCGCAAGACTTGGGAAAAATGTTCAGATTAACTCCAAGTACTGCGCGGATCTTTGCATGCTCGAAATAGGAGATCGTTCAGTGATTGGAGGCCATGCTACCGTCATTGGGCATTCTTTCGAGCGAGGTAGACTGATTCTTAAAAAGGTAAGAATCGGGAAAGATGTGACCATCGGTCTTAATTCGGTGGTGCTACCGGGGGCCGACATCGGAGATAAAGCCGTAATCGCAGCAGGGGCTGTTCTAAGTAAAAATGCAGTTGTAGAAACACGTTCGGTGTTTGCGGGTGTGCCGGCGGTATCGGCACGGCAAAGACATGATTCAAAGCATGAAGATTCAAAGTAGAGGAGGACAAATGAAACGATTAACTGATTTAATAAAAAAAGGCATTTTTTGTTTAG
>DQGV01000421.1 GCA_003524705.1 Anaerolineae bacterium
AATCATTTTTGCAATTTGTCCGTATGTAGCAACTTTCCCACGTGGAATCTGACGGACAATCATCCACACTTCTTCATAATATGCTTGTTGGTTTGGAGGAGATGAAAAAGATGGCATATATTATTTTCCATTCCAACCATATTTTTTCATGTCAATGCGACCACGAACTCCAAATGGAACACCTTCATCTTCCAACAAAAGTTGATGTCGTTTGGCTTGTATTTTGTCGCGGTCATTAATTTCACCTTTTGAACTCACCACTCTTTGCCACGGCACTTCATTCGGGCTACTTGCCACAGCATTGCTCACCCACAAAGCACCATATTCAAGATATGTTTCAGCATCCACACCAGCAGGCGGACGAATCATTTTTGCAATTTGTCCGTAAGAAGCAACTTTGCCACGCGGAATTCTTGTAACGATATTCCACACTTCGGCATAAAATTTTTGAGGATCAGGGAGAGAGGGAAGATTCATTTTGTTTCCTATTAACGCTTTGCTAGATATTTATAATACAACGTCTGCCGTACATTTGCAATAAAATTTTCTGCTAATTCACCTTGCATAAATTCTAATGAGACAATTTCATCTGCAACCAATCTATTTGGATGCTCCGCTTCAAGCCTACCAGCAGGTTGAATCTCAGTAGCAGGCATGGGCAATGTCGTGAGGCGTTGTTCTTCGTCCAAAATAAAATAATATTCATAAGTTCTATAAATCGAACGATTGATTTCATAGAGTGGAGCGAGTGCGCCGATAAAAAGTAAAAGGTAAATAGGAATTAGTAATTTTTGTTTAGTCTGTTTTGAAAAAATAGTTTCCCCAGTTAATATCATCAAATAAAATAATGGCGCGATGGATGCACGCATTACAAAATCTCGCCCTGAACCGATTTGAATAAATGGAATGATGATAAGCAAAACACCAGTGACAATCCAACGCGGGTCACGATATTTGATTGGGGCAAGTAGCAACCATAAAATCCCACCTTCGAGTAAAAAGAAAAATATAAATTCTTTGAATGGAATGATTTGAAGTCCGCGAGTTTGTGCGGCTGTGTTTGCGGAGAAGAAAAAATAAGAAAGAAGAAAAATGATTATTGATGAAGCAAGAATTGAGTAATTAATATTTTTGAATAATGATTTGAGATTTGTGTTTTTGAAAATTTCAATTAACACGTAAGGAAGTAATCCAATAGAAGCAATTGGGGCGAAGAAGAAACATAGAGACCAGAGGAAAATCACTATGTCATTGCGAGGGCGCTCTTGCTCTTCGTCCCAAGCAATCCCCAACTCATCATGAGATTGCTTCGCTTGGTCTCGATACGCCACTTCGTGGCTACTCGGCCAACGGCTCGCAATGACGATAATAGATAACCACGCAGGAATAGCTTGATTAAATACCCAAAACAATTGCGTTGTGAAAGATGAATATTGTAAATTCCCTGACCAGATTTCAAGATGTGTGACGAATGGGAAAAGAGTTGGGTATTCTTGTGGAAAGAATAAAACGCCGAGTGAATCTAATCCGCTAAAGAAAATAAGTAATAAAGTTGTTTTGATTGGTGAAGTTTTTAAGAAGTTACTGAATTGTAAAGTAACAAGAATGACTCCAAGCCAAGACCATAAGAATAAAAAAAGATTTGCAATACCCCAATCAAAATATTTTCCGATAAGTGCAGATGGAAGCCAATAGCCAACATAATAAACCAACATTTTTATTGGTCCATTTTCGGGTTGGGAATAGTAAACAGGGAAATCGAAATTGATTAAGTCATGGAAAACGGCATTGCGCCAGTGATGGTCCCAATTTTGGAAGGCGTAGCCGCCGATACCAGAGAGGAAGAGCCAAGAGCCAGTGAGCAAAAGGCAGAAAGCAGAAGGCAGTAATTGGTAATTGGTAATTGAGTACTTGGGTAATTGGAGAATTGGAGAATTGTTTTTTAGAAGTTTGTAAAGTGTAAAGATGATAATTAAAGAAATAGGGATTGCAATAGATAAACGAAACCATCCGAATAAAAATAAGAGAAATGGAAAAATTAAGTAAAGGATTGAAATACGATGTAGATTTTTCATAAGTTAAAGATGGTCTATCGTCTATGGTCTATCTTCTAGTTCGTAAATGATGTAATCATCTTTTTGAATTGTAATGGAATAATTTTCATCTAAGAAATTTTGTAATTCAGGGAATTTTGTGCGAGTTGTATCGTCACCGCCAACCCAGGGTTTATCCGCAGAGGTGACTTCGATGATATAGCGTGGACGAGATTCTCCTAATTGATTCATAAAATCATTTCGCAAGTTTTGAATATATGGGTTTGAAATGTGATGATAGAAATAAAAGTCAAAGACATATTCCGTTGCAATGGGAGTTCGAGTTTCGAGCATGGCGAGTAATGTGCCACCAGTCCAATCAAGTGGTTGGACTACATCGCCATCTTGTAAGTTTTTTTCTAGAAAGTTTGCGATTTCTATTGCACGGTCTGATGAGGTGACGATGGGTTGGTTGTTGAGTTGGCGAATAAATGTTTGGGATGGGCGGATGGTGATGAAAAGAGTGAGAAGAAAGAGGAAAGAGGAAAGAGTGGAAAGTGGGAATCGGGAATCGGGAGTTGGGAATTGGGAATTGGGAATGGATAATGATGCGAGAAGGATGATGAAGTAAAGGAATAAGATGTAATGATATGGGAAGAATTGACCTGTGAAGGCGGGATAGATTGCATAGCATAATGTTAAACTTGCAAGCAGATATGTTTTTTTGTTTTGATTCAAGTAAATAGCAAATGTGGCAGGGATGAGCCAAAGTGCATGGCCACCGAAACGCCAGACGAGATTCAAAATGTAAGATAATCTTTCTGTGCTGGATAAAATCACTAACTCGCCGTTGATTTGTGAATATAAACCCCAGTAATTTAATGCAATGTCAAAAAATGGTGATAAAGCATTTGTGGATGCAAGCCATAAGATAATTGCTACAACTGGAATCAAAAACCCAAGTGCATAATAAAATATTTTTTTAATCCAAGCGGAATCAAGGTCAAAGAGAATGATGGGGATGAGTCCGATGGCGGCGTGAGGTTTGATTGACGCGGCAAGACCAAATAGAAATCCAAGTATGAGGCGGTGATTGAAAGAAAGATTCTCTTGAAGAGCGATAAATATCACTAACGAGAGAAAAATCAAAATTAAGTATTCACGTTGTAATGAAAGTGCGGGACCGCCTTGTAAATATTTGAGTCCAAATAAAATGCCTGCGATGAGTGCGGAGATTTTGTTTATTTTTTTTAATGCATGATAGGTGATGAAAATGATGGATGCGAGAATTAATACATCGAGAATGCGGATGCGAAGTGGACCGAAGTTGCTGAGTGTGCCAAGTAGATAATAAATGATGTAACTGCCTGGCATTTGAAAGTCGAAAAAATCTTTGTAGGGGATTTTTCCGTTTTGCATGAGGAAGGCTTCGTAAAGTAATGGAGCTTCGTCGTGTGCGATTTGCCATTGCAAAGAAAAAATTGCTTGCATGATTAAGAAAATAGCAAGCAATATCAAAAATAAAATTTGAACCCGTTTTAGGTTAATCAATGAATTCGCCGCCGAAGATGTCTTTATCTATTAAAGTTTTATTTGCTAAAAATTTAAAATGGACTTCAATACGTTGAAAACATCGGTTCTCACGACGCTCTTCCGATCTAGAATAATAGATTTCGTTATCGTCTTCGTATTCAACACTGAGGTCGTTGACTAAGTCAATGCGACCTTGAATCTCTTCACCACAGCGTTTGCATTTGATTGTGAAAGTGAAGTCGTTTCTTTGGGGTTGTGGGGATGAGGAGCTAAATAGTTTTTTGAGGAAATTCATATAGTTTCCTTTAATCTTTCAAGGTAACTTAAGCCAGCTAATACGATTTGAATATTGAGTCGTAGGCAGTTTATACGCTCGCATATTTTCTAAATCTACGAGTATATCTATATACTGAGTGCTAGAGTCTTCCTCTCTAAATGCTCTTGAAACGATAAAATGTTCTCCATCTGATGACGAAAAGAAAACAGATGGAGATGTGTACCAATGTGGCTGAAGGTTTTCATTAACAAAACAAATATCATACGTCTTCCGTTCTGCAATATCTAAAATAGCCACAGTGCCTGAAATTCCTATAAGTAATCTTTGTCCGTCAAGTGACCATTCAAGAGTATCAACAAAATATTTTCCATCATAACTTGGCGCAAGAGTTTCAAGTTGTGTAATATCTAATTCTAATATCTCTTTTTTATCTTGAAAAACATATACCATATTCATAGTGTTTACTGCGAACATAACCCCATCAAGTGACCAAGCACTTTCTGAGAAACCTCCAATACTAGAATTACCAAATATGTTGTTGCCAGTATCAAAATCTCTTATTTCTGAATGATTATTAAGATGAACAATAACTTGGTTGAGATGTGGGCTATATTGATAAGGGTCAAACCATGGGATTTCCCTAAGTGTTTCTTCTAGCCATTTAGGTTTTTTTAATTCATACCATTTTCCTGAGAATGGATTTAAAACTATATCGCGATTATCTAAAATTAAGAGAAGATTTTGATTATCAATCCATCTCCCAATTCTATAAAAAGGACTGATTGGCCAATATTCCATTGATAAAGAATAACCAGATGAGTGTATAACCTTTAATGAATAACCGTTTGTAACTACTCTTTCTTCTATTTTTTCTATTATTGGGTCTATATAGGCAAACCACTCCCCATCTGGCGAGACCGACCAACCTCCATAATATTTTGAAAGCACTCCTCCACCATCTAACGGAACTCTATACTTTACATTTTCTTCAAGATTTTCTAGGTAAGGATTTGCATATCGCCTAACCCAAACACCAGTGAGTTGCAAATCAGGTGGCAAAGATTCTTCAATAGATAAGCATTTATTTTCAACGCTGATAGCTGGAAGAGAAGTAGGTGTAGCAGTTGGAATATTTGAAATTGCAGTTGGTGTTAAATAATTTACATTAATTGTGGTTTCTGACTGGATATTGTTTGTTGTTGAAGTACAACTAGAAATGAAAAAAAATAAAATAATTAATTGGACATTTTTCTTTATTACAAAATTCTCCTGATATTTCATCATATTAATTTTAAAACTCCCATTTCCCCAAAGCATCCATGGACTTGTAATTCGTTAAATCCAATTGCAACGGCGTGATAGAAACATAACCTGCTTTCAATGCGCCGAAATCTGTGCCGGGTTCGTCAACACCTGTGGGTGCTTCGCCGCCAATCCAATAATAAGGTTTGCCACGCGGGTCATTGCGAATGTCTAACGCATCACGATACACACGCAATCCCTGACGTGTAATCATAAATCCCTTCAATTCATTTTCTTTCAAATATGGCACATTGACATTCAGCACAACATCTTTTGGTAAACCATCTGCAATGACTTTTTCAACAACACGCCTCGCAACGGACGCGGCACATGAGTAATCCAGTAAGCCTTTGAATCCATCTGGAGAATCAAGCGAAACAGCAATTCCTTTTACACCTGTTATCACGGCTTCCATGGCAGCGGTGACTGTACCTGAATAGGTGATGTCATGTCCGATGTTGGCATGTGGATTAATCCCCGACACGACCAAATCAATTTGTTCTTGATGTATTCCAAGTAATGATAATGCGACGCAATCTGATGGCGCACCATCGGATGTAAAAGCAGGTGTCCCGTCAGCAAGAAGCGTCTCTCTCACACGTAATGGACGTTCCATCGTCTTCACATGTCCCGAAGCAGACCAATTTTTATCGGGCGCAAAGACAGTCACCTTGCCAAGTTTTCGCATCTCTTGGGCAAGGGCTAAAAGTCCCGGGGCAGATACGCCGTCATCATTTGTGACTAATATATGCATGAATTAATTATAACTTGATGTAAACCCGCTTCTTACTTAATGTCTAATTGGTTTTGTACCTCAACATTTTCTTTGCATAAAAAAAGGACACCTACAAGAGGTGTCCCTACAAATTCATGGTATCAACATCACAAGGATCATAATCCCCAAAGCAACTAAATTTCCTTTAATGATTACTTTTCGTGCTTGCTTCTTGATTTGCCTGTCTACACTTTCGTCTTCAATTTTTTCTTTTTCATCCGTCATGTGGCGCAAACTGCGCTGAGCAAGAAGTACTCAGGTCTTATCTCGCCACTGAAAATAACTTGAGGTTGCGGCGGCGATTACAAAAAACAAGGGCAGTCGCCATAACACATGCACATCAAAATAAAGCAAGGCGATTAGAAGCACAACCGCAATCACACCCTGTCGGATTGCAAAATCCAAACGCTTCTTTCTTTCCTTCGGGCTGATGTTTGCAATACAAACTTCTGTTGCGCCTTCATCGCCTAATGGATTCAGTTGATTTGTACTTGAGAAATTCAAATGCATAATGGGTGAATTATATTTACTAAGATTAATCCTAACTAAAAATAGTTATACAAGAAATTTATGTCATTGCGAGGAGTTGCGAAGCAACGACGAAGCAATCTTAAGATTATTTTGGGGATTGCTTCGCCGCTAAGAACAAGAACGCGGCTCGCAATGACATGGTTCGTTTATCTCAACTTCAACATCACACCATTTTGAGATGGGTCATACAACAAGACGCCTTCATCGGTTTTATTGTATGAAACGCCTGCTTTATCAATATTGGTGATAGCATCATCCAATGCACTTTGATTCGGAAATTCCACTGTGAAATATCTCAAGCCGACTGCATCAGCTGGTGGAGGCGGGGCACCGACTCCTTGCCATGTATTTAATCCAAGGTGATGATGATAACCACCTGCTGAAACAAACGCCATTTGAAATTCTTTTACATTGCCCATTACATCAAAACCAATGACGTTATGATAAAAATCCACAGCCTCATCTACATCACGAACGTGTAAATGCACATGTCCCATTTTTGTTTCAGGTGGAACAGGCACACTTAAATCTTCATCTTCTTTCAGTAAACTGAACAAAGCATTAACATCCAATGGCTCACGACCATCACTCCATGAACCATCTTTA
>DQGV01000027.1:0-13100 GCA_003524705.1 Anaerolineae bacterium
GCGGCGGTTTTTTATTCCGATCATTCATCAAGGAGAGCCTGAAATGACCCAGCAAGCCACCTGCCCCGAATGCGAAGCCTGCCTCAGTCTACCTGCCGATGCGATGGAGAATGAACTCATCGCCTGCCCGGACTGCGGCGCTGATCTGGAAATCCTCAGCCTGAACCCGCTGGAGATTGGCCTTGCGCCCGAAGTTGAAGAGGATTGGGGCGAATAAGCGATGCGCATAGCCATCCTCGTCACGCATATTCGCCCCGAAGAGAAGCTGCTCGTACAGGCCTTTCAGGCCCAGGGTGTCGAGCCTGATCTCATCCTGGATCGCGATCTGCTCTTCGACCTGACCCAGGGGCCTGAGCAGAGCGCGCCCAACGGCCACCCCTGGCAGGAATACGCGCTGGTGCTGGAGCGCTGCGTCAGCACTTCGCGTGGCCTCTATGCCCTGGCCATCCTCAATACATGGGGCATCCGCACGATTAACAGCTATGCGACCGCTTCGATCTGTGCGGACAAGCTGATGACAACACTGGCACTGGCTCAGGCTGGTGTGCCCCAGCCGCGCGCTCTGGCGGCCTTTAGCGAGGAGAGCAGCCTTGAGGCCATCGAGCGCCTGGGCTATCCTGCCGTGCTCAAGCCCGCGACGGGCTCCTGGGGGCGGTTGCTGGCTCGCGTGCATGATCGCGAAGCGGCTGAAGCAATTTTGGAGCACCGGAACACGCTGGGCGGCTACAACCTGCACACCAGTTACGTGCAGGAATATGTGCGCAAGCCGGGCCGTGATATTCGCGCCTTCGTCATCGGTGACCGCACCATCTGCGCCATTTACCGCAATTCACCGCACTGGATCACCAATACGGCACGCGGCGGTCAGGCTTCCAACTGCCCAGTAACGCCCGAACTGGATGCGCTTTGTGTGCGTGCAGCACAGGCGGTAGGCGGCGGCGTGCTGGCTCTCGACGTACTGGAAGCGCCCGATGGGCAGATGCTCATCAACGAAATCAATCACACGATGGAATTTCGCAACAGCATTTCAACAACGGGAGTAAACATTCCACAAAAGATGATTGAATATGTTTTGCAAAATGTAAGACAAAAAGCTTAACATTTCATAACACATGTTGACTAGACAATTTATCAGCGGTACAATCTCGGCGAATTCACTATGCCGATTTATAAATTTCTTGTCCACACAAAAATCACCGACCCGCGTAATGCTTCCTATTTAAAAAACGCGCATGCCATTGGCTTTTTGCAGTTAAAAACAATAACAATAGCAGACCTCTACTTTATAGAGGGTCAACTGTCGCAGGAAGATTTGCAACAGTTGACCCTCAAACTTTTAACAGACCCTGTGACTCAAATCGCTTCTTGGATTGAACTGCCCACGCCTCTTTCTTCGGGTGAACCTGATTCAGTGATCCTCGAAGTTTCTCTTCGCCCCGGCGTCACTGACCCCGTTGCAGAACAAATCGTTCGTGCCTCACACGAATTAAAAATTAACGGAGTCCACCGCGCCGCTACAGGTTCAAGATTTCAAGTGGAAGGTTTGAATGTTGAACAAACACAGCAATTAGCAAAATCATTGCTTGCAAATAACGTCATCCAGCATTGGACAATTGGTGAAATCACACCATCATTTCCACAAGAAGTTGAATCCAGTGGTGAAGTAGAAATTATTCCCATCACAAAATTATCTGACGATGAATTACTCACGCTTTCAAAAGAACGTCGCGCCGCCTTGGATTTGGCAGAGATGAAAGCGATTCAAAATTATTTCATCGCAGAAAAACGTGAACCCACCGACGTTGAATTTGAAACCATCGCCCAAACGTGGAGCGAACATTGTGTTCATAAAACCTTCAAAGCAAAAATTACTAAAGATGATGGGCAAGTAATTGACTCGCTAATCAAAACCTATCTCAAAGCTGCGACAGATAAAATCAATGCATCATGGGTTATCTCTGCATTTGTCGATAATGCAGGCATCATTGATTTTGACGATGAATTTGAAATTTCATTCAAAGCTGAAACGCACAATCACCCATCCGCAGTCGAACCATTTGGTGGTGCCAATACAGGCGTCGGCGGAGTGATACGTGATGTTCTTGGCGTAAGTGCAAAACCAATTGCAAATACAGATGTTTTATGTTTTGGTCCACAAGATATGGATCCAAAATCTTTACCTGAAGGCGTCTTACATCCACGACGGATTCAATCAGGCGTGGTCGCAGGCGTGCAAGATTATGGAAACAAGATTGGTATTCCAACTGTCAATGGCGCGATTCTTTATGATGAAGGTTATACAGCCAATCCATTAGTCTTTTGTGGTTGTGTTGGCATTGCACCTAAAGGAAAACATAAAAAGAATCCGCAAGTTGGTGACAGAGTCGTTGTGCTTGGTGGAAGAACAGGTCGTGACGGATTACGTGGTGCAACTTTTTCTTCCATGACGATGGATGCACAAACTGGCGAAGTCTCTGGTGCTTCTGTTCAAATTGGTGACCCGATTACAGAAAAAGGTTTGATTGATGTCATTGTCCGTGCACGTGATTTGGATCTCTACAACGACATCACCGATTGTGGCGCAGGCGGATTATCTTCCGCAGTTGGGGAAATGGCTTCGTCCATTGGTTGTGATGTTGATTTGACTCGCGTGAAATTGAAATACGCAGGCTTGGCCCCATGGGAAATTTGGCTCTCCGAAGCACAAGAACGCATGGTCTTCGCTGTTGCACCAGAAAAAATTTCGGCATTTCAAACATTGTGTGATACTTTCAATACTGAATTAACAGACATTGGCGCATTCACTGGCGATGGAAAACTTATAGTTCGTTACGGTGAAAATATCGTTGTGAATATGAATAACGAGTTTTTGCATGAAGGGATTCCGCAAAGACAATTAAGAGCAGAGATTAGAGAACAGAGAGTAGAGAACAGCGGCATCGTCCAACGTCCACTGTCCACCGTCATTGTAAAAGAACATTTGCTCTCTTTACTTTCTTCTCCAAACATCGCAAGCAAAGCATCAACAATTCGTATCTATGACCATGAAGTGCAAGGCGGAACAGTTGTCAAACCTTTAACTGGTCTTGAAATGGATGCACCATCTGATGCGGCAGTGATTAAACCAATTGGCACAAAAGGAACGAAAGGTATTGTGCTTTCCAACGGAATCAATCCTGAATTTGGAAAGCGCAATACCTATCAAATGGCGTGGTCTGTGATGGACGAAGCGATTCGCAATGCCGTTGCAGTTGGCGCAGACCCTGAAAGAATTGCTGTACTTGATAATTTTTGTTGGGGCGATCCACTTCGTCCAGAAACATTGGGTTCGCTTGTAGAAGCCTGTCGAGGATGTCACGATGCAGCGTTGTTTTACAACACTCCGTTCATCAGTGGAAAAGATTCACTCAACAATGAATATCTCGGTGCTGATGGATTACGTCATGCCATTCCACCTACATTATTAATTTCAGCCATCGGCATTGTGCATGATGTTAATCAAGCTATCACGATAGATTTAAAAGAAGCAGGCAATCTTATTTATTTGATTGGTGATTTTTCAACTGAGCAAAAAAATGTTCCTGATGTTCCAAACTCTGCATTGCAAGTTTATAAAGCATTGCATCAAACCATCAAAGATAATTTAATCCGCTCTGCTCATGATTTAAGTGAAGGCGGACTTGCTGTTTCAATTGCTGAAATGTGTATTGGTGGTCGTCTCGGTGCAGAAATTAATTTTGAGGAATCAAGTTTATTCAATGAAGTCAATGGATGTTTACTCGTTGAAGTAACTCCATCAAACAAAACTATTTTTGAAAAACAATTTGCTAATTTGCCATTCAAAAAAATTGGCGAAGTTATAACCGAGCCGATTCTAAAAATCAACGAAACGGAAGTCGCTGTTGAAGAACTCGTGCAAGCCTTCAACACTGCTTATTAAACTATGAAACCAAAAGCTCTCGTCCTCCAAGCGCATGGCTCCAATCGCGATTTCGATGTCATGGATGCACTAACTCTCGCAGGTGCAGATGCGACTGGTGTTCCATTAAATGAATTGCGGAATCACAAATCGCTTCTCGCGGACTTTCAACTGCTCGTCCTCCCTGGTGGCTTTTCCTACGCAGATGCATTAGGCGCAGGCAAATTGCTTGCATTAGATTTAGCATCTTACTTTGCAGATGAAGTCTCTGCATTTGTGGAAGCAGGCAAACCTGTCATTGGAATTTGCAACGGGTTTCAAGTCTTAGTCAAAGCTGGGATTCTGCCTGGGAAACAGAATCAAGTATCCGTTAAGAATGAAGCGACATTGACATTTAATGCAGAAGGTCATTTTGAATGCCGTTGGGTCAATCTTAAATCCACATCCCAAAATTGTGTTTGGACAAAAGACTTAGATGAAATCATCACCTGCCCGATTGCACATGGCGAAGGAAATTTCCAAAGTATAGAAAATATTTCAGCAGAGCATATCGCATTGACGTATGTCAACGCAGACGGTTCATCTGCAAATGGAATCTATCCGACAAACCCAAATGGTTCGGCGATGGATATTGCTGGAATTACAAATGCAAAAGGCAATGTGCTTGGCTTGATGCCACATCCTGAAAATCATATTTATACATGGCAACATCCACGCCGCACACGCGGAGAAACAAGCGGAAGTGGATTGAAGTTGTTTGCAAATGGCGTGAACTATGCAAAGGAAATGTAAATGATTTCGCAAAATGAATTGTTGAAATTAATTCCGCAAGCGTTGAATGAAACAAACTTGCCACTTGCAGGAAAACAAACAGGCAAGGTGCGCGATTGGTATGATTTGCAAAACGGACAACGATTGATTGTGACCACAGATCGTTTATCTGCATTTGACAGAATTCTTGCGCGAGTTCCATATAAGGGACAAGTATTAAATCAATTATCTGCTTGGTGGTTTGAACAAACAAAAGAAATGATTCCAAATCATTTGATTTCTATTTCAGACCCGAATGCCGCGATTGTTCAAAAAGTGAATCCGATTCAAGTGGAAGTTATTGTGCGCGGATATATCACAGGCGTAACATCTACTGCATTGTGGCATCGTTATTCTTTAGGTGAAAGAAATATTTACGGATATGATTTTCCCGAAGGCTTGAAAAAGAATCAAAAATTACCTGAACCGATTATTACGCCAACCACCAAAGGCGGCGAAACAGGACATGACGAACGATTAACTTGTGCAGAAGTTGTTGAGAAAAAAATTCTCGATGAAGCAACTTGGAATCAAGTACAAACCGCCGCATTGGCAATTTTCAACCGCGGACAGGAACTTGCCGCTAAAGCAGAATTAATTTTGGTAGATACAAAATATGAATTTGGTTTAACAGATGATGGTCAAGTGATGTTAATAGACGAAGTCCATACGCCAGATTCATCACGTTTTTGGAAATCGAATGGCTACCAAAAACTTTTTAATGAAGGCAGGGAACCTGAAAATTTTGATAAGGAATTTATCCGCTTGGCTTATACAGAAAAAGGGTATCGCGGTAATGGAGAAATTCCATCCATGCCTGATGATTTATGGACATCCGCTTCGCGAAGATATATCGCCATTTATGAAATGCTAACAGGAAAAACGTTCAAGCCTGGAAGTTATCCCATTGAAGAGCGATTGAATAAAAATTTAGAACAAGCTGGTATCAAATGAATCCATTAATTGCTATCATCATGGGTTCCAGGTCCGATTGGGAGACGATGGAACACGCCACAAAGACTCTTGATGAATTAAAGATTCCATACGAAGTCAAAATTATTTCCGCACATCGCACGCCTGATTTACTTTTTCAATTTGCAGGGTCTGCACATGAGCGCGGCATTGAAGTCATTATTGCAGGCGCAGGTGGTGCCGCGCATCTTCCTGGCATGACCGCCGCGAAAACACATCTGCCCGTTCTCGGTGTTCCTGTTCAATCCAAAACGCTCAATGGAATGGATTCGCTTTTATCGATTGTGCAAATGCCTGCGGGCATTCCTGTTGGCACGTTGGCAATTGGCAAAGCTGGCGCTATCAATGCAGCGTTGCTTGCCGCATCTATCATCGCAAATAAACATAACGAATATCTCAAAGCACTTCTTGATTATCGTGTCAAGCAAACTCAAAATGTTTTGGATAACCCTGATCCGCGAGAAGATAAGGGATGAGTCACATTGGCGTTTTGGGAACAGGTCAACTTGGACGAATGCTTGTACTAGCAGGATATCCACTCGGACATCGCTTTCGCTTTTTAGACCCCGCTTCGGACTCACCCTCCAGCCTGCTTGCTGAACATTTGGCATTTGATTACGCTGACAAATCTGCTCTGGAAAAATTTGCGGATGGTTTAGATGTAGTTACCTATGAATTTGAAAATGTTCCAGTGGAAATAGCTCGTTATCTGGAAAAATTTGTGACTGTTTATCCGCCACCCATTGCATTAGAAAAAGCACAAGATAGATTTATTGAAAAATCTTTTTTTTGTGAATTAGGGATTCCAACACCGAAATTTACAATTGATTTATCAAAAGCAAATGACATTGGCTTTCCCGCGATATTGAAAACTCGTCGTATGGGATATGACGGAAAAGGTCAAAGCATTGTGCATTCACAAGCGGAATTAATCGCTGAAAAGTCAAAAGATTGTATTTTAGAAGAATTCATTTCATTTGACCGTGAATTATCTATTATTGCGGTACGAAACAAATCTGGTGAGACAAAGTTTTATCCGCTGATTGAGAATCAGCATCGTGAAGGCATTTTGCGATTGTCAATTGTAGATGGAAATATTCCTTCTAAATTACAAAAACAAGCAGAAGAATTTGCAATGAAGGTTTTGTCTGCTTTAAATTATGTCGGTGTATTGACGATTGAGTTTTTTGAGAAAGATGGTCAATTGCTGGCAAATGAAATGGCACCACGAGTCCATAACAGCGGGCATTGGACGATTGAGGGTAGTATCACGTCTCAGTTTGAGAATCAGGTTCGGGCGGTGACAGATGCGCCGCTTGGGAGCACGAATCCGCTTGGTGTGTGTGGAATGGTCAATTTAGTAGGAACAATTCCAGATGTGGAATCCATCTTAAAAATTGAAGGTGCACATTTGCATTTATACGATAAGAGTCCGAGACCGAAACGAAAACTTGGGCATATTACGTTTGTTGAAAAAGATATGGAAACTTTGCAAAGAAAAATTGATTTGGTAAAGGAAGTGTATGAACTATTTTGATGAGTCACCAAAAGAAGAATGTGGCGTGCTTGGCATCTTCGCACCGAATGAAGATGTAGCACGCATGACATTTTTTGGATTGTATGCTTTGCAACATCGCGGACAAGAAGCGGCGGGCATGGCAGTTGCAGATGGACAAACAATATCCATGCACAAAGGTGTGGGATTTGTTTCGCATGTGTTTACGCCAAATGCGATGGCTGAAATGAAAGGACATTATGCAATTGGGCATACGCGTTATTCAACAACAGGTTCTTCGTTTTTGCGCAATGCACAACCATTTATGATTGAAACGATTAATGGTCCATTGGCGTTAGCACATAATGGAAACTTAATTAATTCAGCAGAATTAAGAAATGAATTGATGGAACAGGGTGTGGGATTTTCATCCTCATCGGATACTGAAGTGATGACGATGATGTTGGCGCGCAATGGTGGCACAACTTGGGAAGAACGAATCAAAACCGCGATGGCAAAATGGATTGGCGCATACTCATTAGTCATTTTGACTCGGGATTGTGTATATGCAGTTCGTGACCCGTGGGGATTCCGTCCATTATGTATCGGATTATTGCCAAATGGCGGACATGCGGTTGCATCTGAAACTGGAGCATTACAAACATTGGGATGTGAAGCCATCCGCGATGTAAAACCTGGTGAAGTGGTTTCATTATCAAATAGCGCATTGAAAGTGATGCAAGCACTTCCATCTATCAATCCTTCGGCGATGTGTGTATTTGAACATATTTATTTTGCGCGTCCAGACCAAGTGTGGGATGGCATTAACGTTCATAATGTGAGGCAACGTTTGGGCGAAGAGTTAGCATGTGAAGTGATGAATCAAACAGGCAATGATTTTGGTGATGTCGTCATCCCTGTTCCTGATTCATCTGTTCCAGCGGCAATTGGTTTTTCGCATGTGACAGGCATTCCATATAATGATGGCTTTATCAAGAATCGTTATGTGGGACGAACATTTATCGAGCCAACGGACTCACTTCGTAAACGTGGTGTGGCTTTGAAGTTCAATGTCATCAATGAAAATGTGCGTGATAAACGAGTTGTGATGATTGACGATAGTATTGTGCGCGGAAATACAACGGGTCCGTTAATTAAATTACTGAAAAACGCTGGCGCAAAAGAAGTGCATGTCGCAATTACTTGTCCGCCGATTGCTCATCCATGTTTCATGGGTGTAGACATGGGCAGACATGAAGATTTAATCGCACACAAAAGAACAGTCGATGAAATTCGAGAATATGTCAATGCAGATAGTTTGTATTATTTATCTGTGGATGGCATGATGCGCGCACTCAAACGCAATGATGGATTTTGTCAGGCGTGTTTTACTGGAGAATATCCAATCCCTGTAGATTTATCTTCGGTGAAGACTGGATTTGAAAGGATGACAAAGTAATGAATGTTTTGGTCATCGGTTCAGGCGGACGCGAACATGCACTTGCATGGAAGCTTAAGCAATCCCCCAAGCTGACGAAGTTATATGCATTACCGGGGAATCCAGGTATCGCAGAGTTTGCAGAAAACGTCAGTGGAATTGCTATAGATAATCATGCAGAAGTGATTCTTTTTTGCAAAGAGAAGCACATTGATTTGGTGATTGTCGGTCCAGAAGTTCCACTGGCTGATGGCGTTGTAGATTCTTTATCAGCGGAAGGAATCCGCTGTTTCGGACCGAGTCAAGCTGCGGCGGAGATTGAAGCGTCAAAAGTTTTCTCCAAAAATTTCATGGCGCGCAATCAAATCCCAACGGCGAGATATTCTACATTTTCTGATTTTGAAGAAGCTGTGGATCATGTTCATAAAATAGATTATTCCGTTGTGATTAAGGCATCTGGCTTGGCAGCTGGCAAAGGTGTGATTTTGCCTGAGACGTTGGAAGAAGCAATTTCCGCGTTAGAAGCGATGATGGTGAAAAATGAATTTTCTTCTGCAGGTGCAGAAGTTGTAATTGAAGAAAAGTTGATTGGGCAAGAAGTTTCTTTGATGGCTTTTTCGGATGGAGAACATTTCGTTCCGATGATTCCTGCGCAAGACCATAAACAATTATTAGATGGAGACAACGGACCAAACACAGGTGGGATGGGAACGTATGCACCTGCTCCGATTTTGACAAATGAGTTATTGAATGAAGCGATTGAAAAAGTGTTGAAGCCAACGATTGATGGAATGCACAATGAAGGCAGAAAATTTGTTGGCATTTTATATGCAGGACTGATGCTCACCAAAGATGGAATTCGCGTGTTGGAATTTAACTGCCGCTTCGGTGACCCTGAGACTCAAGCGGTGCTTCCGTTACTTGAAACAGATTTGATAGAAATTATGGAAGCATGTATTGATGGCAAATTGAAAGATATCAACATCAAATGGAAAGATGGCGCAGCAGTGTGTGTAGTCTTAGCAAGCAAAGGATATCCTGAAAAATCAGAAGGTGGAAAACTTGTCACATTTAAAGAACTGCCCAACGATTTGATTTGTTTTCATGCGGGCACAAAGTTTGATGGAAATAAAATCATTACATCAGGTGGACGTGTGTTTGGATTAACTACTTGGGGAAAAGATATTGCCAACGCTGTAGAAAAAGTTTATTCCAACATCGATAAAGTTTCATTTGATGGCATGCAATACAGAAAAGATATTGCACAAAAAGCATTGCAAGGTGCAAAATGACAAAATCCGATTACGCAGCTTCTGGAGTAGATATTGATGCGGGTAATCGCGCTGTTGACTTGATGAAGGATGCAGTCAAATCTACATATAACGCTTCTGTCTTAGCTGGCATAGGTTCATTCGGCGGATTATTCGATGTTTCATTTATAAAAGAAATGAAACATCCCGTTTTGGTTGCTTCCACTGATGGTGTTGGAACCAAAGTTAAACTCGCCGCATCGGTTGGACGATATCGTGGCATCGGACATGATATTGTCAATCACTGTATCAATGACATTCTTGTACAAGGTGCGAAACCATTATTTTTTATGGATTATTTTGCGACATCAAAATTAAATCCCGAACAAACTGCGGAAGTTGTCACTGGTATTGCTGAAGCCTGCAAAGAATCAGGTGTTGCATTGCTTGGTGGTGAAACTGCTGAAATGCCTGGGGTCTATCAGCCAAATGAATTTGACGTTGCAGGAACAATCATAGGCGTGTTGGAAAAAGATGCGATTCTTCCAAGAAAAAATATCAAGGCGGGTGATGTTTTAATTGGATTAAAGTCCAATGGACCACATACAAACGGTTATTCTCTCATCCGCAAAATCTTTGAGAATACTCCGTTAGATACTTTTGTCTCTGAACTCAATTCAACTTTGGCAGATGCTTTACTTGCTCCACATCGTTCTTATTATCCTGTTCTTCGTTCTTTACTTTCTGATATCAAAGCACTTGCTCACATTACAGGTGGCGGATTCATTGAAAATATTCCACGTGTGTTGCCAGAAAATGTAGATGCAAAAATTCAACTTGGCTCATGGGAATCTTCTCAACTGTGGAATTTGATTCAACAAACAGGAGAAATTGACTCTGAAGAAATGTATCGTGTCTTCAATATGGGTATTGGAATGATCGTGATTGTAGATAAAGAGCAAGCCTCTAAAATACAAAAAGAAATTTCAGAAGAAGTTTTTATCGTTGGTGAATTAATCGAAGGCGAACAAAAAGTTCAACTTATTTAATAAGGAATTATTCATGTCATCTTCTCTTTCGCTTCGTTATGGTTGTAATCCTCAACAAACTCCTGCACGGGTTTTTATTAAAAATGGAGACTTGCCGATTACAGTGCTTTCATCATCGCCTGGGTATATCAACTTATTAGATGCACTTAATTCTTGGCAATTGGTAAAAGAGTTGAAGTTAACTACTGGATTACCAGCCGCTTCTTCCTTTAAACATGTCAGCCCATCAGGTGCGGCAGTTGCGACTCCGCTTTCAGATGTTTTGAAAAAAATATATTTTGTAGATGACCTTGAACTTTCTCCGTTAGCAACGGCTTATGCACGCGCACGTGGTGTTGACCGCATGTCTTCTTTTGGTGATTGGATTGCTCTATCAGATATTGTCGATGTGCCTACAGCAAAACTTATCAGCCGCGAAATTTCTGATGGCGTGATTGCTCCAGCGTATGAACCCGAAGCATTAAATATTTTGAAAGAAAAGAAAAAAGGCAAATATGCTGTTGTTCAAATTGACCCAACCTATGAACCAGAACCAATTGAAACACGTGATGTGTATGGCATAACTTTTGAACAACATCGCAATGACCGAATCGTTTCACAAGCAGATTTTGCAAACATTGTCACCAAAAAGAAAGAACTATCTGAAAACGTAATTCGTGATATGACCATTGCTTGGGTCACTCTCAAATATACTCAATCCAATTCTGTTTGTTATGCTGTAGATGGACAAGTGATTGGTGTGGGAGCAGGTCAACAATCGCGTGTGCATTGTGCAAGGCTTGCAGGAGCCAAAGCGGATATGTGGCGTTTACGTCAACATCCACATGTTTTAAATTTGCCATTCAAAACTGGAATCAAACGCCCAGACCGTGATAATGCCATTGATCAATTTCTACAACCCGATGTCACCGATGCGGAAAAAGCCAACTGGAAAAATATATTTTCAGAATCGCCGCACCAACTTTCAACACAAGAAAGACGCGAGTGGTTGGATGGAATGTCTAATGTTGTCTTAGGTTCCGATGCGTTTTTTCCATTCCGTGATTCAATTGATCGCGCGGCAAAAAGTGGCGTGCATTATGTTTTGCAACCTGGTGGTTCAAATCGTGATGAAGATGTCATCGCCGCGTGTGATGAATATGGCATGACGATGGTCTTCAGTGGCGTGCGTCTCTTCCATCATTAAATGAAAACTCGTCTTGTTGTTTTAATTTCTGGAAACGGTTCTAACTTGCAAGCCATTTTGGATGCATGCAAATCTGGCGAGCTTGATGCAGTTGTTGTCAGTGTGATTTCAAATAAAGCAGATGCCTATGGACTCGTCCGCGCAAAAAATGCTGGAGTAGATGCGATTCATTTTGCGAAACTTGAAAACGAAACACGACAAGAATATGACACACGCCTCGCTGACTACGCCTCTGCCTGTTTGCCCGATTTCATCATTTTAGCTGGCTGGATGCGAATCCTCACCTTTGCATTTCTGAATCATTTTCCAAATCGTGTGATTAACATTCATCCCGCTTTGCCAAATACTTTTCCTGGAACACATGCCATCGAACGCGCTTATGAAGCCCATCAACGCGGCGAGATAACTCAAACAGGTGTGATGATTCATCTTGTCCCCGACGAAGGTGTAGATGATGGTCCTTTACTTGCTACACAAGAAATTAATTTTATTCAAAATGAATCGCTTGAAGATTTTGAATCAAGAGTTCATCAAGTTGAGCATGAATTATTAGTGAATACACTTAAAAAAATTATCAAAGAAAAACAATAAGGAATATTCTATGCCCATTGCTATTCTCTCCGTCCACGACAAAACTGGAATTATCGAATTCGCCAAAGGACTCGCCTCTCTTGACTGGACTCTGCTTGCCTCTGGCGGCACAGCCAAACTTCTTCGTGATAATGGTCTCGCCGTCACCGAAGTTGCCGATTACACCAAGTCACCTGAAATTCTCGGTGGCAGAGTTAAAACTTTACATCCCGCAATTCATGGTGGTTTACTCGCTCGCCCAACAGAATCTGATCACAAAGAATTGTTAGACCTTGGCTGGGATTACATTGATTTGGTCGCAGTTAACTTATATCCTTTTGAAGAGACGATTGCCAAACCGAATGTCACTTATGCAGATGCCATTGAAAATATAGACATCGGCGGCGTTAC
>DQGV01000027.1:13299-13552 GCA_003524705.1 Anaerolineae bacterium
AAATATAGACATCGGCGGCGTTACATTAATTCGTGCGGCGGCGAAGAATCATGAACGAGTCACATTGATATGCGAGCCAACAGATTACAACTCTGTATTACAAGAATTGCAATCAGGCAGTATTTCTGATGAGACTCGCAAAAAACTTGCTATCAAAGGGTTTGCTTCTACTGCAGATTACGATACAGCAATTCATACATATCTGAAAGAACAAATAAAATAAATTTCAATCGTAGGGGCGACCCGTCAATGG
>DQGV01000345.1 GCA_003524705.1 Anaerolineae bacterium
CTCATGTGAATAGAAAATTAGAGAGATAATCATATTTGACAAAATTATCGATATTACTGCAAAAAATAATCCTACTAATATATTGGCAGAATTGTTTAGTTCCTTTTTGTCAATGAAAATCAGATTAAAGCTAAGCCCTATTGTAGCTAATGTTGCCATTGATAAATAAACAAGACCACACATTGTAAAAACTAAAAGACTATCAAAAATATCCCAATAATATAAATATACGCCGTTTGTCCATAAAGTTAGCAATAATACCCATACTGCTATTGACAAAGAACCATAAATCCAAATGATTTTGATACTACTAATCACAGAGGTTTTAACTTTTGTATAGAAAAGTGTGTTTTTCATAATTACGAGATTTATTTATTTGAATATTCCGCTGGTGCGAAGAAAACTAAAATTGTTAACTCTTCCTCAATCGAATGAAAGCGATGCTCTACATTTTTCGCCACATACACAATTGACCCAGCACTCACATCACGGTCTTCATCCGCAACTTTGATTTTCGCTTTGCCACTGACTACATAATAAACTTCATCTTCGGTGTGTGGACTTTGCGGGTCAACTCCGTTGGCGGGCAAAACATAAAGTCCCATGCTTAGGTCTGGGACTTTGAGAAATTCAAGATAGGCTTTTTTGCTTGATTCTCTTTGTGAAATGAGTTGGGTGAGTTCGTAGGCTTGCATGGGATTCTCCGACGATAGACCGTTGATTGTTTTTACTGTCTATCGTCCACTGTCTATGGTCTGAGCTTGAAATTATATATAATTTTACCCGCCTTGTTCAAAATCAAAAAGAAGCAAAATTAATGCAAAAAAGTCAGGCATTTTGCCTGACTTTTGTATCTCTATAGATGATTAACGAATAGATGCGAGAAAATCCATTAGCAACTGCTCATCCCAACCTGAGATATGACCTTGTGCCATAAAAAGTGTAGGTCCGAGATTGCCTTCAAATACAGCCGTCCATTGACGCATTTTCGTATCTTCACTAACAGTGACAGTTGTTACTTCGCCTCGAATCACGGTTTCAAATTCACCAACGATGGGAACTGAGATTCCTGGTTGCCCACCTTGTTGTTGTGCCGCGTTTCTTAATTCTTCTTCCATTTTTTCATTATCACCAACGGTAAATCCGCTATATTGGACTAGCATAATGCTTGGTAAGTAGCCATTCTTTTCAGGGAGAAGCGAAACCATGTCATAAAAAAAGATAGACATACCAGCCGCTAATTCATAATCTGGGGGCAAATCAAAAGTAGCGATATTTTCTCGTACTTGTTGCGCATCTTGTGGTCCGACGTTGATTCGTTTATCTACTTCTTTGCTCAACCCATAAATTACAACAGATGCCATGAGTGTAACAAAACAACACAAGATAAGAATTATCCCAATAGTAATGATTATTCTTTTCGTGTTTTCATTCATAGGCAATCTCCAAAGTTTATTTTACTTTGCATTTCGGCTGTTGAATTCCATTTCCATGAGGATTCTCAGAATATAAGCCAATGCTTGTAGAGAAAAATATGCGATAGCAACATATAAACCTGTTGCTAAAATTGTTATAAAGAAAGGTAAAAAGATATTCACATCAAATGTTGGAATTTCACCAATTATTAGAGATTGAATAACATAAGTGTTTAATAGCCTTGTAACGATGATAATAATCACTGCTGCTTTCGTAACTTTATTAATGTTGTCTTTCAAAGACAAAACTTCTAATACATCATAAAATTCTGGCTGGTCTTCTTTATCAAGTAATTTAGTTTCCCATTCTTCTAGATTTTCATCTTCTTCTTTATACTCAGTAATAGGTTCTTTTTGTTTTGGGAGTTTTACTTTTCTTTGTTTCAAAATTTCTTCTAAAACTTCAAATGCAAGGTCAGACCATTCTACACGGTCATTGGTTTGCCAAATATCAAGGAGTTCATCAGTCTCCTTGATATTTAAATTTTTATAAATCTGCTCTCGGAGTTCTTTATTCATGGTTTTCCTCGGCACTCTCTTTTTCTCGATAATTAATATCAGTTTCAACAAGCATATAAAGTCCGAGTGATATTCCCTTTAACACAACGTAATAGATTGCGCCTGATAGCAAATTGTTAAGTATATTTGTGCCAATAGTAATTAAAGAATGTAAAGGAAATAAGGACATTTGATCCCAGTAATCTAGAGAACTTGAGTTTAAATTAAGTGAATTAATCCTCTGCTGAAAAATCATATCTTCAGGAATTACTAGAATTGCTAAGATGATGTGAATTACCAAAGCTACCCATGCTAAGTTTTTTGCCCAACCAGCAAAACTTAATAACCTGTCTTGATTTTCGGTTAATACATATTCTCGTTCTTCTTCGTTCATCGATTCCTCCTGCATAGAATTTATTGACAAAATATACCATATCAAAAATAGACTTCCGAAGTCTTTACCCTCATTCGAGGGCAGGCGACTTCTGAAGTCTAAGTGCAATCACTTCATTCCAAACCAAAATTGCTAACAAGAAAACATAAAACGCCGCGCCTTTCAGTGCAAACGCTGGAGCGGCTAAACATAACGTGAGCCAAGTGTAAAGAGATAAACTCTTCCATTTTTCGTCAGTGCGAAAGGCGAAACCTAAAATAATCATGGCGGGGAATAAAGTTAACCCAAGCAATACAAAAGATAAATCATGTAAACGTCCATGCCAAGTGGATGGATAGTCTCGAATGGTTGGGTCTGTGGTGAATGCCAACATGGCGAGTGCAACCCCAGCAAATGCAAAAAGTGTAGAACCAAGTCGAGATGCAAAAGCAGGTTTCAACTCAAAGAAGAGGCGGTAAGCAAAGAGAGTCATAATCAATCCGCTGATGATAAATGTCGCAGTCATAATCCAGCCGAATCTTCCAAGTGCTAAACCACTGGGCCAATCAAAGGTTGGGTCGTTGATTGGATGCCAACCTAATGAAAGTAAAAAATCATATTCAACGATTGTGAGAATTGTGAGCACACTTGCAAATAAAATGGGACCTAGTAAGATTATTTTTTTCATAGGTTAATGATAACAGCCCCGCATTGCGAGGCTGTTTTTTTCTTTACAAGTTCAGGGCTGGAATTTTTTTTAGTTATCGTTATGTCTATCGCCACCACGATTTCGATTTCCGAAATTTCGTTTGGGGCGATCTTCACGCGGGCGCGCCACGTTCACAGTAATGGCACGTCCCATAAAATCTTTACCATGCAACATGCTGATGGCTTTTTGCGCTTCATCGGATGTTTCCATTTCAACAAAGCCGAATCCTTTTGCGCGTCCCGTTGCACGGTCTGTAATCAATGCAACAGATTTGACGTTTCCAGCCTGACTAAAGTGCTCTTTAATTTGCTCTTCTGTCGCGGCGTACGGTAGGTTGCCTACATATAACCTAGTTTCCATCTCTTCTCCATTTTGTTGTGACGCTCCAGCCCGAACGACGATTAAAGTGTATCATGTTTTTTTATTTGATAAAAAACCGCTTCATGCTCAAGTGGAAAGTTGATTCATAAACCCTCAACATTTTCTTTAACTTATATGTCATCCTGAGCGAAAGCGAAGGATATCTACTTCTATCATAAGAGACTCTTCGGTCGCTTTGCTCCCTCAGAGTGACATAAAATTAAAAAACAAACGAAATCATCGCCCGAACATGTTTTGGAAAATCGGCAAATTTTTCACGATACCATTTCAATGTCACCAAACTGCGCGCACATAAATACGCGATAATCATTCCTAAAACCAACAAAGCACCCAAATGACGAGAAAATAAAAAGATTCCAAGCCATGTGAAAATTTCAAACAAATAATGTGGGCAGACAACGTATTTGAACAAGCCGCCTTTTGGAATGACATATTCAAGCGAATCTTTTCTCAAATCCGCTAGAATTTTGTGGTGAATAAAATTGCCGAGATTGCCCACAATGTAGGAAACAAATCCAAGCACAAATAAAAAGTCAATCGAATGTAGAGGATTACGATTCAAGTATCCAATAAAAAATGAAGCGAAAGAATAAAAGAAAGCGATTGAAATCGTGGTGCTTAATCCAGTGGGGCCTGAATATTTATGCAGAAATAATGATTCCAAAACGCGTTTCGTAAAATGCAATCCAATAGATGCAAGAAGAATCCATTGAATCAAACTTGCATTTGACAAATAATCTCTTGCTGAAAAATACAAAGCGACGATTGGCGAAAAATATAAAATAAACATTCCCAAGCGTGAGGGGATTCCACTTCCAGTACGGAATTTGCTGTATTTCAATAATCCATTGCCATAATAAATGGCGGGCGCTGTGACAATGATACCAATCACAAGCATGCTATAAAAAATAATGTTGAAGTTCGTCCGTTCGGGGAAAATCATGATGAAGCCTCCATGTTTGAAATATTATTTTAACCATTTATAATTCAATTTATTATTTTCGGAGGAAGTATGACCTACACAAACATCCTGACAGAAACACGCGGAAAAGTTGGCTTGATTCAATTGAATCGTCCGCAAGCAATGAATGCATTTAATCTCGCCATGGTGACAGAAGTCTTCGATGCACTCGAAGCATTTGATAAAAATGAATCTGTTTTTGCAATCGTCGTCACAGGCAATGAAAAAGCCTTCGCCGCTGGTGCAGACATCAAAGAAATGTCAGAACAATCGTATGTTGAAATGCTCACCAAAGGGTATGTCGAAATTTGGGACAAGATTCTCAAAATCCGAAAACCTGTTATCGCGGCAGTCTCAGGTTGGGCGTTAGGCGGCGGATGCGAATTTGCAATATCTTGCGACATGATTATCGCCAGTGAATCTGCAAAGTTTGGTCAGCCTGAAATTACAATTGGTGTCATCCCCGGTGCAGGTGGCACACAAAGACTCGCTCGCGTGCTTGGAAAATATTTAACGATGGAAATGGTGATTAACAATCGCACCCTTTCTGCAAGTGAAGCGTTGCAATTCGGTTTGGTCAATCGCGTTGTACCAGTGGAAGGATATTTAGATTCAGCAATTGCTTTTGCAGAAGAGATTGCATCACGCGCACCGATAGCAGTTCGCATGGCAAAAGATTCGGTCAATGCCGCGTTTGAGACTACGTTAACTGAAGGTTTGAAAGTGGAGAAACGAAATTTTTATCCGTTGTTTGCGACGGAAGATCAAAAAGAAGGGATGAAGGCGTTTGTTGAAAAAAGAAAAGCGGATTGGAAAGGGAAGTAGTTATTTGAGAAGTATAATTTGACTTAATCTTAGAGTTTATCGGAGGAACAATGCAATATCGTCATTTGGGTAAGACAGGCATTCGAGTGAGTGAATTGTCGTTTGGTTCGTGGGTCACGTTTCATAATCAAGTGGATGTAAAACCTGCTGTAGATATGATGGCGGCGGCGTATGAACATGGCGTGAATTTTTTTGATAATGCCGAAGTGTATGCCAGCGGAAAATCGGAAGAGGTGATGGGGAAAGCCTTGAAAGAATTGAAATGGCGACGTAGCAGTTATTTGGTTTCCACAAAAATTTATTGGGGTTTGCATGATAACGTCAATGAAAAAGATACATTGAATCGCAAACGTTTGATTGAAGGGATTAATGGTTCATTGGAACGTTTGCAATTAGATTATGTTGATTTAATTTATTGTCACCGACCTGATAAAACTACACCGATTGAAGAAACAGTTTGGGCAATGCACAATATTATTGAATGGGGTAAAGCCTTTTATTGGGGAACCTCGGAATGGGCGGCTTCGGAAATTGTCGAAGCGATTCATATTGCCGAAAAACATCATTTACACAAACCTGTTGTGGAACAACCTCAATACAACATGTTTGAACGTGCACGGCTTGAAGGGGATTATGTCCGCTTTTATAAAGAATATGGTTATGGCACAACCACATGGAGTCCGTTAGCCTCTGGTTTGCTTTCAGGAAAATATCAAGGCGGTATTCCAAGTGATAGTCGCGCCGCATTGAAAAATTATGATTGGCTCAAAGACAGAATGACAGATAAATCTCGTTTGGCAAAAGTTGCCGCATTGGAACCCATCGCAAAAGATTTAGGTTGTACTATGTCTCAACTGGCGTTGGCTTGGTGTTTGAAAAATCCATTTGTTAGTACGGTTATTACGGGTGCTAGCCGAGTTGAGCAAGTACATGAAAATATGAAAGCATCAGAAGTTGCTCCGAAACTTACGCAAGAAATTATGGATAAGATTGATATGATTTTTGACGTGAAAAAAGAAGAAGACGACGATTAAGAATATAAAACTCCGAGGTCTTCAAGACCTCGGAGTTTTTGTTTAACTATATCTTCACAAAATGATTTTCTTCCACACTTTGCCAAGTCTCATCGTGTCGTTTCATATATTTTGTTAACAACGGATGCACATTCAAAATATCTTCATAAATTTTTTGTGCAACTCTACGAATTGAAAAATGAGCATTCGCCGCACTGCGCAATTGACAAAATGCAAACGCTTCTCTCAAATTGAATTGTGCTAACACGCGCCGATTAAATCCATTGGGGACGATATATTGCGCCACATCAGGATTGAATTGATATAACTTTTCATACATTTGATGTGCTGATTCCATCGCCGCCTCATACTCTGACCTGAAACCTGCCTCTGCTATTAGGCTTGGAGTCGTAAACCCAAGCCTTGTCGTCAATCGTTGTGGAGTCTGTGACATCATACGATGACGCTTAAATTCTGCATACGCACCTTGATCCATGACTAAATCAAAGGTGTAGTTGCAATATTCAAGTTCTCGTAGTGGAACATCGAATTTATCAAGTTTGCCTAATAATGTTTGAGCTAGTGATTCTTTTTCATTCGATGTTTTGACATAATTCAAAGCATCTTCATAACTCATTTCACCGAATCTATACAATGCCGCGGCAAGGACTTTATTTTCACCATCTTGGTCATATTCGATTAAAGAACACCATTCTGGTTTTGGATTTACGATTTTAGATTTACGATTATTAAGTTCATTAGTAGTTTCTATTATGTAAGCATTCGCATCCGCATATTTCACCAAAGTTGGAGTCTCTGCTTTAGAAACTTCTTTAACTCTTTCACCAATTTGCTTTACTTCTTCTAATGGATGTGAAAGCATTTTGCGAATCGTATTTTCAATCACACGCGCATTGGCAGTCATACCCACGTTTGCATTGGCGGCGGCTGGAAGGATAAAGCGACATCTATCCACATATTGTGAGCGGATGCGCCTATCAAATGCTTCATCCGATTCGTTTTCTTTGCGCGTGACTCGCTTCACGACAAGACTCTTTACAGGTTCCAGCGAATCAGCATACGTCGAGAATAAGAGGCGCACGGTTTTTGTAAATTCATCACGAAGCGGATGGTTATCTAATTCTGGCGGAATCGTAAAATCATCTTGTCCCCATTTTTGATAACGCGTTGATTTTTCAGTATAGGATGCCAAACGATTTCCTTCAATGGCTTCGATGGCAACGCGCGAAACATTTTCAAAGGCAATGTGCAACACAGCATGTTCCGCAACGGAAGCATGACCATAACCGACAACCCATTTTTCATGAAACTGAGCAGATTTTTCATCACTTAATTCAGCGGCAATTTCACGAAATGATTCTGGCGCACGCGATGTTTTTGCAAATGCAACCGCAATCGTTTCCGGGCTGAGTGCGCGTGGTGATAATAAATAAATTTCTCTTTCGGGCATGTAATATTCTCCTTTTATAAAAAAGCCACCAGCGGATGTTTTGCTGATGGCTTTAATTTTTATCCAAAACCTTTCATTTGTCTGCCGCCGAGCAAATGCAAATGAATGTGAAAGACAGTTTGCCCGCCTTCTTGATTGGTATTCATCATCAAACGATAACCGCTTTCGGCAATGCCTTCTTTGGCGGCGAGTTCTTTAGCAACAAAAACAAGGTGACCCATTAATTGTTCATCATCCGCAATTAAAAAGTTTGCAGAGTCAATATGTTTGTTTGGCACAATCAAAATATGTGTCGGAGCCGCAGGGTTTATATCACGAAATGCAGTCACTTGCTCATCCTTGTAAACATTCGTGCTGGGAATTTCACCTGCAATAATTTTGCAAAAAATACAATCTGCCATGTTGAATCTCCTTAAGGGCTTGGTATCGGCGAATATTCTGGCTCACAAACCGTTTCATAATATTGATATTCTGCTTCTTTATTGGCTTGTGCATAATCACTATATTCTTTTCCAATCACTCTAGCAGTATCAATCGCCATCAATGCTTCTTGCGGAGAATATGTCGGCAATGTCATCAATGGGTCGTTGATTAAACCTTCTGGAATAAAACTTGGTCTTTCCAAATCAATTGCATCAGCTAGTGGAACCCAATTGTACATGATAGGTCCGCGCGCATTCATTGTAAAACCCATTTTGAAACGCAACTGACGCGCGGCTTCTACAGGTCGAAAACCAAAACCACCATTGGGCCAAATAATTGCCAGAGGATTTTTTCCATAAATATTCGCGAAGCCAGTCCATGAACCTTGTAACTCACGTGCAATCACATTCTTTGCAGATTCATCCGATAACTTTGCAGTTGCAAACACACCTTGTGCTTGATGGTCAACAAAACCTTCGCGTTCAAGTTGGATATTTTCAAGCAATAATTCTTCAGTTGCATCAGGGTCACTGACCCAACCGTTGACTATAGTCCACTTCCAATTTTCCCAATATTCT
>DQGV01000489.1 GCA_003524705.1 Anaerolineae bacterium
AAACCAATTGAATACAAACAAGAATATTTAGGACACTGGATTGATGAACGCGTCAAGAAAAAGGGTGTGCGACTTTATTCCGAAGCGACATTTTTGTTTGATGAATAAACGCTTCAATATTGACTTTCGGCTTGGTGCATAAATTTAGACTTGGTACTTGCCTTCAACTTTATTTTCACGACATTTAAAAATTAAGTTTTAGATTTAACTTCACTGTATCGCCCTCTTCAAGGTTTTCTTTTTTACGCACGACTACCTTGAGCGGAACTAAATACAAACCATCTTTGGGGAATAATGACGTTGTGAATTCTGTTTTCCCGATTTTTACTGTCACAGGAATCACGCCCCAGCCATACGTCACAAGTGCTGAAACGGATTTTATCTCCTGACTTTGTTTCTTTGGGACTTGTACAAAGAAGAATGGAGAAGGACCCTTCCAAAAAATAATCTTGCCAGAAAATTTGATGTCCATAACGATAGTATATCAAATTGGTTTTACAAATTCTCTAACCAAAGTTTTGTATCTTCGGCTTTGACAGCTCGTTCTGCTTCATGGAGTAAAGCATTAAAACTTCGTCTACGTCTGAATGGAGCATTAGCTGGTAGGTATGAACTTGGTAATTCTGTTGGTTGAATATTTTGTGAGACGTTGAAACAAGGCGAATATTTTTGAATCAAAGACCTTTCACAAGCATTTAATTCGTTGGCTACATTTTTAAACGATTCGGATTTTGAACTTAACAACTCAATCGTGAAGTTCATAGATTGGGGCCAATTACACCAGATGAACCTTCCAACAATGGAGTGACCTTTGAATCCGCTCAGCAAATGTTCCCACACTCGGGCAAATGCTAAATGGGATTGCCCTACATAGAAGACAATATTTTCATCTCGGAATAAATATAAATCTAAGCCTTTCCAAGAGGTGGGGCATTGTTCAATGAGCAAGAAGCGTTTTAGTGAAATGATGATATGTTCGTTGGTCATACAAAGTAATGTGTAAGTTTATACCTTTTTATAGTTTTGACGGATGCTCAATGCAATAATTACAGCGGGGAGAAAACCTATTAATATAGTTGTCATTAAAGAAGACGAACCAAAGAATATTAATTGATATAAAAATATCACAATGCTATCTAATATCCAAGCAAAGACAAAAATCATTGCCAATGAAATTTTATTTCCTAGCCATTGCTTAGAGATATAGAAAACATATATCACATTGAAAATGAATGCAACCACGAACATCAATTGAGTTTTGATGTCACCAGCGGCGGAGCCGAAATCAATATCTGTAGGGGTCAGGAAAAAAATTGTAAGTGACCCAACAGCATAACCAATATAAGCAAAACTGCTGACTACAACTGCCATAAACAAATTAGAGAAAAATCCTGCAGAGGTGTTATGTTGAGATTCTGAATGCACAGATTGTCTTTTCTCCCACCATATCAATAACAGTGAAAAGAATAAAGTTTGTAACATAATCTCTGGCAAACCAACCAGATGATACCAAGCAGGGATTTTTGAATATAAAATACCTTCAATTGAACTTGGTGCGGCGGCAGTGGTAGAGAAAATGCCAAATACAAGAAAGATGCTCCACAAAATGAGCCAGCCATGTTTCTTTTGTAACAGTAGTTCTCTAAGGGGCCATAATGCAATTGCAAACAGCAAACCTCTTACTGGCTGAAACAAAATTGCAAAAGGCGTATGTGCATCCAATGGAAGCATAAAATCACGGATGACTTCTTGTTGGAAAAGTTCACGATAATCTAATAAATTAGACATTATCATGCCCATACCAATGTATGTCACACAATGAACAAGAATGACCTTAATCGCAAATTGCGTAAATGCTTTCATTTTTTCTCCAGTGGTAATTCTATGTGTAAATGTTTTCAATACCATATACATAACGAATATCGAAAGATTTTGTTTTGCGTGTAGATGAACGTTTACCGAAGAATGAAGAGATAATGAAAATAACTTTATATATTAATTCCCAAAGAAAGTATTTTTTAATGCCGTTATTTGGGATTTTCGAAATTCTTGAACAACTGGTATTTGAGAATCAAAAACATCGAAACCGTGAAAAGCACCAGAGACGACATACGTTTCGCATGGTACGCCAGCTTCTTTCAGTCTTTGAGCATACGCCATATCTTCATCATAAAATATATCTAATGTTCCCACACCAATCCAAGTAGTTGGTAAGCCAGATAAATTTTTACGGCGAGCTGGCACTGAATATTCTGGCATATTTTCATCGCCACACTTCTTTCCAAGATATGATTCCCAACCAAATTTATTGCTCTTTTGATTCCATGTGATGTTATTGCTATCATCAATATCAGTTCGCAGAACGGTTCTATCATCTAACATTGGATAAACAAGCAATTGAAAGATAATCTTGATTTCGTTTTGGTCGTTTGCATATTGAACAAGAGAAGCGGCTAAGCCTGCGCCAGCACTTCCACCACCAATTGCAATGCGTTTATCATCTATACCAAGTTGTTGAGCATGAGACACAATCCATTGCAAAGCTGAGTAACAATCTTCTAGCCCGGCTGGAAATGAATATTTTGGGGCAAGGCGATAATCTACTGAAACAACAGTAATGCCTACCTCACGAACATATTGGATACAACTGACATCATCTTGTTCTGGGCTACCAACGATATACCCACCTCCATGTATCCACAATAACACAGGCATCGCCTCATTACTAGATTTCGGCTTGTAGATTCGTACCCGAATCTTTTGTTTATCGTGTTTGCTTGTAATGAAAACATTTTCAATGCTGACATCTTGTGGAGGTTTCGGTGCCGGCATAAGACGTGATAAAAGATTAATCAACCAAACATTTAATTTGCTATACGTTAAGTTCGGAAACATTTTTGCGGATTGCTGAAGTTGTGGATGTATTTTTGAATAATCTTTTTTCATTGATAAAGTCTCTAAGTTTTTTGAATTTTATTATCACCTATTTAATCAAGAACAGGTGAGTATGATTTGCGCGTAGACAAACGCCTTTCTCACCCCACAAAAAGAAATCGGAAGTCTTCAAGACTTCCGATTTCTTTGATTAACAGACCTGACATGTCTGATTGTGACGAATGTTAATCATAAAGTTTGCATGGTCATAAGTTTTGATTTGCAAAACTTCTATGCAGACATGTCGGGTCTTAATTGGCTGACCTCAAAATTTTCTCCATCGCTTTTCCTTTGGCGAGTTCATCAATCAATTTATCCATATAGCGGATTTTCTTCATGAGTGGGTCTTCTATTTCTTGCACACGCACACCACACACAACACCTGTAATTAGCGAAGCATTTGGATTCATAGCAGGTGCTTGAGCAAAAAAGGTTGCAAGGTCATTTTCTTGTTTGATTTGCTTTTGCAAGCCTGCTTGGTCGTAACCAGTTAACCAACAAATGACTTGGTCAACTTCTTTCTTTGTACGATTTTTCTTTTCTGCTTTTTCAATATACATTGGATATATACTTGCAAATTTATATCCGAAAACGCGTAGATTCGATTTGTTATCCATTGTTTCTCCAATATTGCATAACTACATATACAGACCTGACATGTCTCATTAGCACCATTGTTAACCAAAACACTTGCGTGGACAAAGTTACTAGTCTGCCAAACTTTTATTAAGACATGTATTGCTCACTTATAAACCAAATGATAAAAACAATGACGACAAAAAGGGAAATTATAGAATCGATATAAACTAATTTTCTTTGTTTACTTGATAATAGTTCCCATGGAGTATCAGAAAATGCGAGTGGGTATATGCCATTACGCCACGCATAAGCAAGGTTGGGGTGTTTGGTAATTATCAATATTCCAGGGGCTATGGCACTAATAAGAAAAAGCACTGCTCCGATTGTAAATAACAAACCTGCAATCATCCACATAGAATAATGGGTCATTATTAAAACAGTAGCTCCAGCGAAAAGCGCAATTGCTGAAAGAAAAGTGGCTCTTGATGTGAGCATAAGCTTTGCTTCAATGGATTTTGAATTCAACTTCATTTCAAACCTGCTAATTCATTAAACTAAACGCCTAACAATGAGTTATACAGAATTATATCCAAAAACTTTCTCTAATCCGCGCTTACTGGACTTGTAGCAGGTCTATCTTCCAATTTGATTCTCGGAGCAACAAACACAGCCAGCAATGAAAGTGCGGCGGCGATGAATCCGATGGTGAAAATTAAATTGATTGAATTTGCAACTGCGAGTCGTGCGCCTTCGTCAATCACAAGTTGGGATGTAGATGAAGGCTCCAGTAATTGAGTCACCAAGTTTGGGTCAAGACCAGAAGCGGATAAATTCGAAGCGAGTCGCGCGCCTAAGGCGGCTCCCATCACACTCACGCCTAATGT
>DQGV01000414.1:0-1756 GCA_003524705.1 Anaerolineae bacterium
ATTTCATCAGACCATGGCGGGCATGATAGAAATCACATTGGTTTGCTGATTGAAGATTATCGCATCACATGGATTGCGTATGGTCCAGGCGTGGTGCAAACCGAAATTGAACGGCAGTTATATACATTTGATACCGCCGTCACTGCCGCGTATGCTTTGGGCTTTCCGCTTCAACCTGATTGGGACGGCATTCCCGTTTACGAAATTTTTGGTGAAGATCCACTCGAAACACATGATGGTTACCCTTGCAAAACATGATTCGCTTTCTCAAACAATTGACATTGCTTGCGCTCTTCTTGCAAGCTTGCGGAGGAACTTCCGCTTCTCTCCCTACCCTTCAACCTGCTTCACTTCCTACACCGACTCTTACACCGAGTCACACACCTTCACCATTTACACAGACGCCACTTCCAAGTGTTACCTCCACGCCAGCACCCAACATCGCGCGTGTGTTAATAGTCTCATTTGATGGTTTACGCCCGGATGCTATTCAAGCCGCAGAGATGACTACTGTGATGTCATTAATGCAAAATGGTGCTTATACACTAAATGCTCAAACCATTGTGCCAAGCCTTACATTACCTTCACATGCTTCTATGTTAGTTGGTGCATGTCCCGCAAAACACATCGTGCGTTGGAATGAATATGTACCTGAAAATGGTTACGCATTAGGAACTGATATTTTTGATTTAGCAAATAATGCTGGTTTAAGAACTGTCATGGTGGCTGGCAAAGAAAAACTTCGCCAAGTGACAGAACCTAGCAGTACTGATTTTTTTGGCTTTGTAGATAGCACCGATAAAGTTAATGACATAATTTCACTTGAAACCATGGCAATTGAAGAAATCCGCAAAGGGTTTGATTTAATGTTTTTGCATTTTCCTGATGGTGACTTAGCAGGTCACGCCGATGGCTGGATGTCTAATGAGCAATTGTTGGCATATAGACTAGATGATAAATCATTAGGCTTGATATTCGATGTAATGAAAAGCCGTAATTTATATGACGATACATTAATCATCATCACCGCAGACCATGGCGGGCATGATACGACTCATGGAAGCGATTTACCTGAAGATTTAACCATCCCATGGATTATCAGTGGTCCGCTTATTGTCAGAAATGAACTTGCTACACAAGTATATACAATGGATACTGCCGCTACAGTCGCGTTTGCGTTAGGTTTGCCAATTCCAACAGAATGGGATGGTATTCCAGTATATGAAGCATTCGGCTTACCCTTTGACCCATTAAGAGCAGGTGGTTGCACGGGAACTCCTTAGTAAAAGTTAAGAAAAAGATGAAGGAAACAGAATCAAGTATCCCTTAGGTATGAAGCGTTTCATCTTATAAATCTCTTATCATTTTTGTAATTGACAAGCAACTTATACAAGAGTATTATCGTAGAGTTCTACTGTAGGGAGTAGCCACCCGAAAGGGTCAGTCAAGTCGTCAATACAGAGTAAACACTCTCGGCTGACTGTATGTGTAACAAACACTACTGGCGAGACTACCACGATACCTGTCGTGGGGTCTCGTTTTTTTATTGCCCCACCAAAATTTTAAGGAGTAATATTTTATGGTTATGGAAGAATCAATTTGGTTGTGGGTGGGTTTTAATATATTTGTGTTGTTCTTGCTAGCATTAGACTTAGGTGTCTTTCATCGCAAGGCTCATGCAGTTTCAATGAAAGAAGCACTCACTTGGAGCATTGTATGGATTACGCTTTCCCTATTATTTAACTTAGTCATTTAT
>DQGV01000414.1:1969-2220 GCA_003524705.1 Anaerolineae bacterium
CTATTATTTAACTTAGTCATTTATTTATATTGGGATGTAATGGTGCCGAACAGCAGTTACACAAATGGCGAAGCGGCATTGGCATTTTTAACTGGGTATTTAATTGAAAAATCTTTAAGCGTAGATAATATCTTCGTCTTTATTTTGATTTTCTCTTATTTTGCAGTGCCAGACCAATATCAACATCGTGTTTTATTTTGGGGTATTCTCGGCGCGCTCATCATGCGTGGTACATTAATTTTAGTGGGCAG
>DQGV01000414.1:2532-2712 GCA_003524705.1 Anaerolineae bacterium
CACCGGTATTCGGATGGCACGCAAACAAGAAGAAGAACTGAAACCAGATGAAAATCCAGTCGTCAAATTTTTTAAGCGATTTGTACCCGTTACTGACAATTATGAAGGTGATAAATTCTTCATCCGCCGTGCTGGACGGCTTTTCGCCACGCCTCTTTTCTTGGTTCTACTTGTTGTTGA
>DQGV01000258.1:0-226 GCA_003524705.1 Anaerolineae bacterium
ATGTGGATGAAGGATTTTTTATTTTAAGTCTTGAAAGGAGGCTCGTATGAAATCAAATATTATTTTTTGGAAGCAAGGACCATTGCTTATGAGCCTTCTCAATTTATATTGCATTTAATAAGGTAAAACTTTTACCTGAAACTTGATACCTGATACATGAAACTAATAAAGAGGAAAGAATGACTAAAAAAAATGAGATAAAAGATAAATCTTTTAATCCGCAAGC
>DQGV01000258.1:240-7040 GCA_003524705.1 Anaerolineae bacterium
TCCTTCGTCCCTGATGTGGATGAAGGATTTTTGTTTTTAATTCTTGAAAGGAGACTCGTATGAATATCAAAATCAATATCATTTTCTGGAAACAAGGACCATTGCTTATGAGTCTTCTATTTCAATATTGTATTTAATTGGTAAGTTTTACTCGATATCTGAAACTGAAAAAGAGGAAAGAATGACTACACAAAATGAGATGAAAGATAAATCTTTTAATCCGCAAGCATTTGAACCAAAATGGCAAGCCAAATGGGAAGTGGATAAGTTATATCGTGCTGTGATTGATGAAAGCAGACCGAAGCATTACGCCTTGACCATGTTGCCCTACCCCAGCGGTGACTTACACATTGGTCACTGGTATGCCATGACTCCACCAGATGCGCGTGCAAGATTTAAGCGAATGCAGGGATATAACGTGATGTTCCCGATGGGATTTGATGCATTTGGTCTGCCAGCAGAAGGCGCGGCGATTAAACATAACATTCATCCGAAAATATGGACGTATCAAAACATTGAACGCATGGAAAAACAAATGCGTACGATGGGTGCCATGTTTGATTGGGAACGTGAAGCGATTTCATCTGACCCTGAATACTATAAATGGACACAATGGTTTTTCATCCAGTTGTATAAAAAAGGGTTGGCGTATCGTAAAAAAGCCTCAGTGGATTGGTGCCCGAAAGACAATACCACTTTGGCACGTGAGCAAGTCAAAGGTGAAGATAGAGTGTGTGACCGTTGTGGAACACCAGTGATTAAAAAAGAATTGGAACAATGGTTCTTCAAAGCCACAAAATATGCTGATGAGTTATTACATTTTGATGGCATTGATTGGCCCGAATTTATCAAAGTTTCACAAACCAATTGGATTGGTCGAAGCGAAGGTGCATCTGTTATTTTCAAAACGGAGGCTGGTGATTCAATTGAAATCTTCACCACTCGTCCTGATACGTTATGGGGCGCGACGTTTATGGTCATGTCACCAGAGCATCCATTAGTCGAGAAAATCACCACGCCAGAAAATGCACAAACTGTCAGCGAATATAAGGCTCAAGCGGCGAAACAGACTGACATCCAGCGTGAAGCGAAAGATAAAGAAAAGACAGGAGTCTTCACTGGCGGGTATGCTATCAATCCAGTTAATGATGAAAGAATCCCAATCTGGGTTGCGGATTATGTTTTGATGTCTTACGGCACTGGTGCAATTATGGCAGTGCCTGCACATGATGAACGTGACTTTGAATTTGCAAGAAAATTTGGTTTGAAAATCGTGCCTGTGATTCAACCCGTAGGGGCGAGTCATGACTCGCCCTTACATGGTGACACAATGGAACATGCCCACGAACATGAAGGCGTGATGATTAATTCTGGTCAGTTCAATGGCACACAAGCAACCAATGATAAAGGTTTGAAGAATCCTGCCATCAAAGCCGTGATTGAATATTTGGAAGAAAAAGGAATCGGAAAACGTGATGTCAATTATCGTTATCGTGATTGGTTAATTTCACGTCAACGTTTTTGGGGTGCGCCGATTCCGATGGTGCATTGTGAAAAGCATGGTTGGAATCCATTAGCTGATGAGCAATTACCTGTTTTGTTGCCTGATGATATTACTGAATGGAAGCCGACAGGTGAAAGCCCATTGAAGTTTCATCCAACATGGAAAGATTCAACTTGCCCAATTTGTGGTGAATATGCCATGCGCGAAACAGATACGATGGATACGTTCATGTGTTCATCGTGGTATCACTTGCGATATTTGAGTCCGCATAATGATAAGGCTCCGTTTGATGAAGCTGAATATAACTATTGGATGCCCGTAGATACATACACTGGCGGAAGCGAACATGCCAACATGCACTTGTTGTATTTCAGATTTTTCCATAAAGCCTTACGCGATATGGGAATCACTGAAGGTAGTGAGCCCACTATGCAATTGCGTAATCAAGGCATGGTCTTGGCTGAAGACAATAGCAAAATGTCAAAAAGCAAAGGTAATGTCGTTGCGCCAGATGTGTTAGTCCAAAAATATGGAGCAGATACAGTCCGTGCTTACATTATGTTCTTTGCGCGTTGGCAACAAGGAGCACCCTGGGATTCACATGGCATTGAAGGAACTGCAAGATGGATTCGTCGTGTGTGGACTTTATTCACCGACGACGCTTCAAACTCAGGGACACCTGCTTCTGACGAAGTCAAAAAGAATCTGCGCCGACGCGTTCACCAAACCTTAAAGCGAGTCACATATGACTTCGAGCATTTTGAATTCAACACCATCATTTCATCTTTGATGGAATTGTTGAACGATATGTATAAAGCGCGCGAAGCAGGAGCAGAAAACACATCTGAATGGAATGAAGCGACAGAAATTTATATAAAAATGTTAGCACCTGTTGCACCACACATCGCCGAAGAATTATGGACGAATCATTTAGGCAAGCCCTATTCCATTCATCAGCAAAAATGGGCAACTGTAGATGAAGCCGCCGCCAAAGATGACTCGATTGAAATTCCAGTTCAAGTCAATGGCAAAGTGCGAGATAAAGTTATCGTCGCGGCAGATGCGAGTGAAGAAGAAATCAGAAACGCCGCATTAGCCTCCGAGACTATCCAAAAATATTTAGAAGGCAAAGAACCAAAGAAAGTGATTGTGGCAAAAGGTCGGTTGGTGAGTGTGGTAGTTTAAGATAAAAATCCCTGATGAAATTTCATCAGGGATTTTTTTATTGACTTATAATAATTTGACAATGCCAACCGTTCAACTTTTTATTACATGTTTAACAGATTCATTCTTCCCCAAAACGGGTGAATCTGTTGTCAGCATTCTCAATCGCCTCGGCATTGACGTGGAATTTAATCACGAGCAAACTTGTTGCGGACAACCTCAATTCAATGCGGGTCTTCGCAAAGATGCAAGAGCAGTTGCAGAACATACGATAAAAATTTTTGAAAAAACAAGTGGGGATATTGTCATGCCTTCGGGGTCGTGTGCACATCACTTCAAGCATGGATATTTAGAATTATTTGAAGGTGACTCAATATGGCTTCCGCGTGCGAAAGCATTAGCAAACAGAGTTTATGAATTCACAGAATATCTTGTAGATAAATTAAACGTCACAGACCTTGGCGCAAAATGGGATGGATTGTTAACCTATCACCCATCATGTCACACATTGCGTGGAATGAATATTGATAAACAACCGCGTGTTTTATTACAAAATGTAAAAGGCGCAATGCTTGTTGATTTACCCAATGCCCAAGAATGTTGCGGATTTGGTGGCATTATGTCAGTCGAGCACCCTGAACTTTCAGCAGAATGGTTGAAACGAAAGATAATGAATCTCGAAGCGACTCAGGCATCCACGTTAGTAGTGACCGATGCGGGTTGTCTCATGCACATTGCTGGTGGATTAAGTCGCCAAAAGAAAAAACAAAAAGTTGTTCATATTGCAGAAGTTTTGAATCAGAAGTAAACAAAGAGGTTTTATGTACTCAGAATCACAAAAATATTATGATGAACTTTATGCCGCCCAAGGTAAAGACTATCATGTCGAATCAAAAATTCTTCATAGTTTAATCAAAAAACACAAGAAATCAGCAGGAAACACTTTGCTTGATGTTGGTTGTGGCACAGGTATTCATGCCAAAATATTGAGTAAACATTATCAAACCCAAGGCATTGATTTAGATAAAAAGATGTTGGCAATTGCGAGAAAAAATTATCCAAATATCAAGTTTCGACAAGGCGATATGGTCAATTTCAAATTGAAAGAAAAATTTGATGTAATCATATGTTTATTTAGTGCGATAGGTTATGTAAAATCAAAGGCAGGATTGCAAAAAACAGTCAAAAATATGTCGCAGCATCTTGTGCCAGGTGGAGTTTTATTAATTGAGCCATGGTTCACGCCAGACCAATGGAATTCTGGAAAGTCGTACATCCTTCAAGTGAACAAACCTGATTTGAAAATTATTCGCATGAGTTATAGTTCAAAAAGAGGAAATATATCTACACTTGAATTTCAGTATTTAATTAGTACACCTAAAGGGCTTAAGCATGATATAGAATTTCTTGAATTGGGTTTATTTACTAAAGCAGAATATCTAGAAGCTTTTAAGTTAGCAGGTTTAAAAACATTTCACAACACAAAAGGTGTTGATGGGCGCGGTTTATACATCGGCAGAAAACAATGATTAAAGAAATACCCTAGCTTACATTAAATATCACGTAAGCGGGGATTTAAGATTCGGTCAAGTGCAAAGCCGAGTAAGGCAAAACCAAAGCCTGTAATCAATAACAAAGCCAGCGGTTCTAAAACCCAATAATAGTGACCTTGTATTAAAGCATTGTTATCATAAGCATCGCGTAAAAGTTTTCCCCAAGTAGGAACACTGGGGTCACCTAAGCCCATTAATGCTAAAGATGTTTCAAGGAAAACATAACCTGGCACAAGCACAACAATTTGTGGAATTAATACAGGGAAAATGCGCGGGATAAGATACTTGAAAATAATTCGCCAATCACTGGCGCCATAAGAACGCGCCGCATCAATATATGATTGTTCTCGAAATTGCACAAAGATAGAACGATAATTTTTGATTGCACTACCAAAAATATTAAATAGAATCGTTGCGCCAAGAATCAACCAAATGCTTCTTGAATAAAATGCCGCAACCATGGCTAAGACTGGTAACAATGGAATCACCATGTTGATTTCAGTTAATCGTTGAATGAGTGCATCAACCCAACCACCAAACCATGCCCCAATGGCGGCAATCAACATGGTAGTGAATGAAGTAATCGTCACTGCAAGCAAGCCAAAGGCTAATGCAATTGGTAAGCCCCACATCAATGCTAATGATAAATCACGGCGACGCATATCTGTCCCAGCCCAGCCATACACTTGACCATGAAGGATTACTTTTGATTCCGTGTTGGCATCTTTTTCAAACTGAACTATGTCAACTCGAATTTGATATTGCCCTGTGAGTGGTTTTAATTCATCGGCAGATGTATCACTAAATAAAACTTGTTGTGGATATAAACTTTTTAATTTGCGTTGTAAGGTTTCATCTTGCGAAACATAATAAGAAGTTTTTTGTGTGACGGAAAAAGAAGATAAATTTGTTTCTTCTCCTGCAGGGTTGATAAACGTCAAAGAAACAAAAGATGGGTTTGATTTGTGTTGAGATTCGACAACGACCACCACATCTTGTGGGAAGCCGCCTGTGTATGGATAGTCAAATGTAAATAAAGATTGTTTGACTAGCATATCTCCACTTTCGGATATAGAAGTCTGTACCGCTTCTTGATTACTTTCAGAAATGCTCAACGTCGTGGGCAGTTTTTCACGCCGAAACAGATTTGTCCATGCAGGGGGTGCGAGTTTGGGATATTCTGTCCAGTCGTAATCTTGTGAACGCCAGATACGAATGGATTGTTCGTATGACATGTTCATAGAAATATAAATTGCGCTGGTGACCAGAATCGAAATAATGATGATTCCACTAATGGCAGATGGATACCTAATCAGTTCGCGAAAAAAGTTTGAAGTAGATGACCAAATTCGCTGTGACGCAGTTTGCCAACTTTTACGAATATGTTGGGGATTAAATTTAATATTGGGAAGAGCAAACAACTTGAAGCGAGGAAAGAGGCGCGGTTTTTTATCAGAAGATTTTTTTTGAATAACAGCGTTTTTAGATTGTGAATCAATGTTTAGTTTTACGCGCGGGTCAACAAGGGCATAGACGACATCCAAAATAAAAACAGTTAATGCCAACATGTAAGCATAGATAACTGTAAAGCCAACAATGACTGGTGTATCAAACGCTTGCACGGCAGTGAAAAACGCAAGACCCATACCAGGCCAACGAAATACCAACTCCAGCAACATAGAACCAGACCAACTGCTGATGAGCAATAATGAAAAACTAGTTAATAGATTTGGAAGAGCAGGACGTAATAAATAATTTTGTTCTATTTTATATTTTGGTAAACCGCGTGCACGTGCCATTTCAACATAATCATCTTCGGCATAGATGAGGAAAAACGTGCGCCATGAATATACACTTTGAAAAAAACTGCTTAAGAAAATTGCACCGACAGGTAATATCATGTGACGCAAAACGACCAAAGCAGAACCATATTGTTGCGTAGCAGATGGGTCGTTTCCATACATGCCGCCAGAAGGAAGGATTCTTAATTGAAAAGCAAAAAATACGATTAAGAATATTCCATAAAACCAAGGCGGTGCTGATGATAATGGCGAAAGTACAACAAAAAATTTATCTAACCAAGTGCCATATTGACGTGACAGTGTAAGTGCAATGCTGATACTAATTAAAAATAAAAATATATTTGATGTAGTGAATAATAATAAAGTGCGCGGTAAATTATCTAAGATAATGTCTTTGACGAGGCTACTATCTAACCCGTAGCGTGAAGTGTTCATCAGGCGTGCTTCGCCAAAGTCAAGCGTGATTCCATTTTTTAGCCAAAGGAATGTTCTTAATAGAAAAGGTTGATCAAGCCCTTGCGCTTTATACATCGCCAAGCGAGCTTCTTCAATAAGTTTGGCGCGTTCTTCTAACGGTTCATCTTTCAGCCAACCGCCTTTTAACATGATGCCAATGCCTTCTTCAATTCCACCTTTTATCATTTCATCTACATAACCGCCCATGTTTGCGATTACGATGGTTAGATAAACCGCAATGACTGATGTGATAAAGAGTGAGAGAAAGCGTGAACTTGCATACGCAATAATTCGTTTAATTTCATTTAGGCGCATGAACAA
>DQGV01000078.1 GCA_003524705.1 Anaerolineae bacterium
GAAAATTAGCTCAACAAATAAAAATGGCAATGAGCAGCAAATTTCTTTCCCAGATTATATCTTAGAAATCAGTTTTAAATACTAATTTGTATTAATTAGAACAACTGCCTATATTAGTCTTCTTCAATAATTCTAACGGCAGTCAAGACCTAGTCCGACGCTCCGTTAGAGTTTGAAAAAGCGGGAACTTTCACCAGATAATTCTGGGACAGTTACTTCAAAGAAAGGACCCGCTCAAAATGAGAAAACAATCAAACCCACAGCCCCGTCAAGGAATTCAATTACAACAAGTGATGTCGAGCCGCGATTTGCAGGATCAACTGATGGCATCGTGCAAATCTGCAGCACTGACCTTCGTATCGGAGCTATTTCGCGAAGAAGTTGAGCGATTATCAGGTCCAAAGTTTTCACACAAAGCTCCAGGACAGGCGTGGCGCGGTGGAAATGACATGACCCAGGTGATTGCAGGGGGCGAAAAACTATCAGTTAAGCGCCCAAGGCTTCGCGACGAAAACGGCGAAGTTCAATTATCCACACTAGCACGCCTTCAGGATCAAGATATTTTCGATGATGCGATTAAATCCAGAATGATTAAAGGTGTCGCCACCAGAAATTATGAACCAGTCATTGAATCTTGGTCGGACAAATTGTCTGTGAAAAAATCCACAGTATCAGCGGCATTTGTTAGGGCATCTAAAAAAGATTTAGATTACATCAATACATTTGATCTATCGAGCTACAAGTTCGTTGCCATCATGATTGATGGTGTTGAAGTTGCTGGAAGATCGTTGATTGTTCCGCTTGGAATTACTGAAAAAGGTGACAAATTACCTCTAGGTTTAGCTGAGGGCGACACTGAAAACTCCGTGGTGATCAAAGATTTATTGGTTCAAATCAGAGAGCGAGGCTTTTCATTTTGCGCAAGCCGCGGACTTGCCGTGACTGATGGCGCGAAGGCCATCAAAAAAGCATTGAAAGATGTTTTTGGAAGTACTGTTGTGGTTCAGCGCTGCTGGCTACATAAACTTCGAAATATTCAAAGTTATTTGCCAAAAGAACACCACAAACAGCTCTGGTGGCGCATGAAGAAGATGATGGGAATCGTCGATCATCAAGTTGCAAAAAACGAAATGGCTTCACTGATGAAGTGGCTAGCTGACATCAGTATAGATGCAGAAGCATCGTTACAAGAGTCAGGCAGCGAACTCTTAACGGTTCACGAACTGGGAATCGGTGGCGTACTTCGCAAATCACTTTATTCAACGAATCCGATTGAATCCCTAATCTTTGGAATACGACATCGGATGGCTCGAATAAAAAACTGGAAGTCATCGAAACAAAAAGATCAGATACAGCGCTGGATGGCATCGTCGATGATTGAATCACAGAAAAAGATGCGCAGGCTTCGCGGCCACACGCAGATTGAAAAATTAATTACAACACTCAATAAAAAAGTTGAACAACAGGAACAATCAGCATAAAAAACCAAAACCCGCTCAAAAAACTCTAACGGAGTTCAGGACAACGTCTAGTCCCAACTGTGCCTCCTTATTGTTCAATAAGAAGAGTTACATGTTGTTTCTAAAGTGGCTCCCATTTATGCAATAGGGTGGCTCCCAAATCTGCAATCCACTGGCTCCCGATTATGCAAACACCTGGATCCCATTCATGCAATCAGGTGGCTCCCACTTTTGCAACTGGGTGGCTCCGCTTTCATGCAATTTTCCAGTTCTCCGACTTCATCAAGAAAAATAGTGCCACCATCGGCTTCTTTGAAAAATCCTTTTTTTACTCCTACAGCACCAGTGAACGCCCCCTTGGTATGACCGAAGAGTTCACTCTCAATAAGGCTTGGAGAGATGGCGCCACAGTTGACAGGAACAAAGGGGCCACTGCTTACTTTTGATTTATCATGTATAGCTCTGGCTACTTTTTCCTTACCAGTTCCATTTTCCCCAATGACCAAAACAGATTCAGGCCTTTGAGCGTATCTTTCAATTAAGTTTCCTTGCCTATTTGTTGAGCCGGTCAATTTGACCTCGACCTAATGCCCTACGTATTAGTTCAACGTCAATTCGCCCAATTTCAATGGCTGCACGAAAATTGCTGCTAGTTTTTACAACAGTACTAAAACAATTTTAAAGGATATTATATGAGAAAATTAACTACAAAAGTTGTCAGCATGTTGATTTTATTGACAGCAACTCTAAATGCTCAGCAGTTAAGTGCTGATAAAGGAAATTTAAAAATTAATGAAATAGTTAAAAACTCCGACGGTACGGTTCACATTAAAAATCCTAGAGCCGCTCTTTTGGGACAGATGCTTCCCTTCGAGAGTAAAGTTCGTCATTTTACACTTCGAGACGAGTTGAGATATAACATGGGTATTGGAATACGCGGAGTAAATACCTCCTCTTCAAAGCAAGGGTTCGTAGGGGGTGACGTCACTTTAACATCTTACCAGGCCTACGAAGCCGTATGTAAATACTTTAGCTACGAAGAATCTATTGGTGGTGACACAGAGAGATCTGGAATCGCAAATCGATTTTATACCCCTGGAAGCAAATATTCCAACGATACGGAAGGTTGGAAGCCTAGCACCTCTCATGTTGTACAGCTTTTTGGTACTGGAAAAGTAGCTAAACTTCTTCAAATTAATAATGAGCAAATTCGTGTTTGTGCCGATACAAATATTAGT
>DQGV01000289.1 GCA_003524705.1 Anaerolineae bacterium
ATATTCTGCGAGTGTATCAGTCGCCCATTTTTTCATCTTCCAATAGGATGGGCGCAGTTTTTTCGGTGTTGACATAAACAAGTTCTCTTTTACTGATAAGTGAAGAACTTGTGAATTATCTTGATATGCCATCCCCAAACCGAGGCGAAGCGCCTCGGCTGGGGAATCTTTACGGAGCCGTTTTCCATTGATCAAGACAACACCTTGATCCTGTTCAACGAATCCACTTGCTATTCCGAGAAGAGTAGATTTGCCAGAACCATTTTCACCAACCACAGCATGTATTTCACCTGCTCGACAATCAAGACTGACGTCGGACAAGGCTTGTACTGTGCCATATTGTTTGGATACTTTTTGAAGTTCAAGAACCAATGTGTGATTATCTCTTGACATAAACGATACTCTTCTCGGAATATTTTTTACTTGCCCATTGATTGGAAAATCTCTAACGGAATCATTGATGAGGTTGAGGCTTCTTGAGGCACATCAGGGTTGCAGGTGCCTGTGGTTAACTCTCGCAACACCGGAGGAATGATGATGCCATCGGCAGGGAGTTCATAACCTTTGAGTTTCATCATAGCGGCAGTGAGGGCTATGCGAGATTGATAGTTGCCACCCGACCCATAGAAGACCTTAAAGTTCGGGTTATTAATCTTTTCCCATTCACAGAACAGGCTCATTTCATCAGTTCGAAGCGTCAAAACAATATCAAGTGGTAAACCAGCTTGTTCGTAAGCACGCACACCACCCATGAATGAGTCGGCGGCTTCGTAACTGTAGCCTTTAATATCAGGGTTCGCACTGATAAAACCAGAGACTGCTTGTAGCGTACCTTCACGAGTCCAACTTGTATCGGCACGACCGACCAATTCAATATCTGGGCTGAGGGCAGGTTCTTCACAAGATTGCCAGTAAGCAGATAAGGCATTACCCGGGGTACCACCGAGGAAGGCAACTTTACCGCTACCAACTTCTTCATTTAGAGTTTCGGCAAAGAGTTGGCCCAATAGACAGACATCTTCAGCCACAAAGGTAGGATAGTCTGTACCAGGCTGGCCAATTGCACCGTACGAGTGTGGAATAACAACAATACCTTGTTCGGTCGCTTCACGTACAGCAGGTAGAAGGGCATCGCCTGCATCAGGGAAGAACGCAATGATATCCACTTCCTGTGCTATCAGACTATTGAAATCAGCGATAGAACGAGCGGCATCACCAGTAGAATACATGAAGGCGGTGGTGTAAATAATCTTGCCAATTTCAGGATAAGTCAGTGCTTGCAAGATGAATTCCATGTGGGTCATTTGTCGCCAGAAATTTTCACCAAAGCCATCTGCCAGTGCAACAGTGATGGGACCGCCAGTGCCGGTCTCGCAGACTTTATCCTCCCAGCATTTAATGGCAAGGTCCATACGTGCTTGGTCAACAGGTAGCCCGGCGCGATAAAGTGCCGCTCGTGCAATTTCAGATATTCCATCTGCTGTACCAATAGATTTCGTCAAGATTGCAGGGTCGACATCGTAGCGTTCACCATATTGGTCAGCGCCATCGATTCCGGGACCCAAATCTGTTGCTGGGGCATCGGCTGGTTCTTGCGCTCCTCCGCCACCACATGCGGCGATTGCCAGCATCAATATAATCATCGCATTAATTACAAATAAACGTTTCATTTTCTTCTCCTTAGGTTGGTTAGTCTATAAAAGGATATGTTGAATTCTTGGATGTCCGCTGTAACCAGCGAGCATCGAGTCATGTTGCCTGCACGCCTCCTTTCTCATCTTCGGCATTATTCTTTTTGAATCGGGAAATACCTATCAGCGAATTTTCGATTAAGGTGACGATGCGGTCACCGGAAATGACCATACCGCCAATAATCGCAATGCCAAACACTGTAAATTGCAATGCGGTGGGGAGTCCTAATACCCGCAACATTTGGTTCAACAATACGAGGAAGAAAGCCGCTCCCCAAGTGGAAATAGCATTTGCCAATCCACCTGTGAGCGATGCTCCAGCAATGACCACCGCAGCAATTGGACCCAGCAGATATGGCGCACCGAGTACCAAACTTGGACTGCGAAGAAATCCTGCCAGTACAATGCCATTCAAACCGTACAATAGATAAGCAGTCATATAGGCAAGGATGACATACCCGTTAACACGCAAGCCCAATATCCAAGCCGCGTGCGGATTGGCACCAACTGATTGAAATTTACGACCAAATTCTGTGTAACGAAATATCAGAACCAAAAGAATGGAGATTATTACAACCATCCATACAACATTATTCAAACCAAGAAACGGTGCAGTAATCCATTCCGCAAAGCGAGGCGGAACAGATGCTTCGTTTGGTACATTATCAGCATACGCCAGTGCCGCGCCGTAGATGATTTGTCCCATTGCTAATGTGACAATGAGCGGATTTAATTTCAACACCCCGACCAACGTCCCTGAGATAAGCCCAAGCAAAAGAGAAACGCCCAATGCTGTTGCAATTGCAACAGGCAAACGTTCATCAAGATTGCCTGAGATTCCAACTGTCACCAGTGCGGCGAGCGTCATCACACCGGGGATTGATAAGTCAATGCCGCCGGTCATCACGACTAGCATTTGACCCAACGCGGCAAGAGCCAAAAAAGAGGTCAGAGGAAGAACCGTTGTGAAGGATGTGCGCGTGAGCGTTGATGGAGCAATCCAATAGCAGGCGAGGATAAGTAATAAGATAGCAATCCAAACTGATAAGTAACGGGACGAAACCACAATGGAAGTGAGAAGTGGGGAGGTTGTCAATTTTTTCATCGTAATTCCTATAATTCTGGCAGTTTGAAGCCTGATTGAGCAACGACATAATCACGTGATTGATACGCCTTGTTACGCAAATCATCAATATTTACATTCAACAAATTTCCATTTCGTTTCAATGCTTTACCTGCTACAAAAACTGAATCAACATTACTCGTATCCATGCCCCATACCACTGCACCAATCGGGTCGTTGACCGGCAAAATGTTTGGGCGGTCTGTTCTTAGCAGTATCAAATCGGCTTCTTTGCCGGGCGTGAGTGTGCCAGTTTTATCCAACAAACCATTGGCGCGTGCACCTTCAATGGTTGCAAACTCAATCACATCACGTGAATTTAAAAACGATGGCAAGCCACGTTTGCCAGCAAGTTGCTTATCAAAAATCATTGTCTTTTGTAATGAATGTACCGAACGCATTTGCGTAAACATATCGTTTGGCATGTTGGTTTCTACATCAATGCTCAAACTTGGTTTCAGTCCACGGTCTAAAAAGCGCTGAATCGGCGGCATGCCATGTCCCATATTCATTTCAACTGGTGAAGCGAGAGAAACTGTTCCGCCACTATCAACAATCATTTTGATTTCATCATCACTCAATGTGGTGCAATGGATATATGTCGTATCATCCTTAAGCAAACCTGCTTTGCCCATTTCGGCAAGTTTTCCATGTCTGCCTGCTGTGCCAACGCCAACATGAACCGTAATGCGAACATTTAACTCACGTGCTAATCCCCATTGTGATTTTGCAACTTCAAAGGGAGTGAATTCAGGTCCAGGGGGTGCAATTGCAAACGTTAGCAATTGGTCTTTGGATGAAAAATATGTTTTCGCAACATCACGAATCCATTGTTCTTGTTGTTCATCAGGTTTTTTCCACCATGGATAACCATACGCAAACACAGCCCGCATTCCAGATTCACTTAATGCTTTAATGACCGCATCGGCATGTTCACGAGTGGTTTGGATATGTGACCAATCAAGAATCGTTGTAATACCTGCATCAATCGCGCCATACAAACCGACAAGATTACCAATGTATGCATCTTCCGGGCGATAAACTGGTGCAAGCGTATTTAAAATGAAAGACGAATAATTCGCTTCACCTTCTAAGGGGACATCTGTTCCAATATTCCGCAGAATCCCCTCCCACACATGACGATGCGTATCAATGAAGCCCGGCATAACAATCATGTCCGAGGCGTCAATCACCTCTGCATCTTCAGCATTGATGTTCAGATTGATAGCCGCGATTTTTGTGCCTTCAATCAAAACATCGGCTTGATGAAAGTTGCCGATTTTTTTATCAAGGGTTAAGACGATGCCGTTCTTAATCAGAATTTTATTTGCCATAATTATTTCATCATGCGTCCGCCATCAACGCGTAAGTTGACACCATTCACGCCACCATTTTCTAAAAGAAACACAGCGGCATCGGTCACTTCTGCAACAGTCACTAAACGTCCCATAGCAGTGCGTGCCCTTAAGTTATCAAGCACTTCTTTAGGTTTAGACATCCATGCTGGCGTATCACCAACTTGACCGGGATGAATGGCATTGGCTCGAATGGGTGAGAGTTCAATTGCCAGAGAATTAATTAATGTAGACATAGCACCATTGACTGTCGTAATCGTCGTCGAGCCAGGATAAGGCTGGTCTTTAGCGAGCCCGCCAAAAATCAAGATTGAAGCGTCTTGTCTCATCTTTGGATGAAGAACATGCACAACTTCGGTATATCCAACTAATTTCAATGTGACCAACTTAATCGCTTCATCCACGTTATATTCACGCACTTTGTTATCGTCACGATAAATGCCCATCACCACAACGCGCAAAACATCATCAACATTTTTCAATGCAGGAGCAATGCTATGTGGTTCGGCTAAATCAAACGCAACAGGGACGCAATCGCCACCGAGTTCTTTCGCAAGTGCTTCAGCACGTTCGATTGTGCGGCTACTGACTACAACGCGATGACCTTTATCTACATAATGTTTGGCAAGTGCTTTACCCAATTCATTGGTTGCACCAGCAATCACAACAGTTCCTTTAGACATTGTTGCCATCCTTTTTGTTTAATTTTTCTTCAAAGTATTTCCAATCGCGCAAGAAGCGATATGAATAGCGACGTGAAGGTTGCGGTGTAGCAGTTTCTAACCAACGCACAATTCCGTTTGTATTATTTTTAAATTCGTGGATGCAACCAACACCTGACCATGCCACATCACCGGGTTTGAGTAAATAATGAATGCCATCAAACTTGCTATCTACTTCGCCTTCTAAAATTAAATAAGCTTCTTCAAGTGGATGGTCATGTGGACTAGCCATTCCGCCGGGCACATACTGCACCATAAACATGGTGGCGAGTTGAGCACCTAACTCACTATCAATCATCATCTTGACTGTGATTCCGCTATACACAAGCAAAGCTGTACGCATACTTGCAGAAAGTGCTAACAAATCTTGTGATTGTTTGGTGGGGTCCATATTGGCATCAGATATATGACCAAATGCTCGTGTGCGTGGATCACGCGCATCTACTGTGATTGGATTCACTTTTGGCAATTCTGCAACTGGATACACATCATCCATGCCCATGCGTGGTTGCGGAGCCAAACTCTCTGCCCAACGGACAGTTTTATTGCTTTCATTTCGTAACGCATGTGGCGCGGCAACTTGAATGAAACCATAGTCACCTTGTTTCATTAAGTATGTTCCATCACCTGTCGCACAAGTTAATTCACCTTCGAGAATGTATATGCTTTCTTCAAATGTATGCAAATGTGTGTTGATACTTCCGCCGGGTTCTAATTCGCACAAATTAAATTCTTGATGTACAGAACCTGTTTCACGATTCACTATAGACCAAACGCGATAACCTTTGCTTATTTTTTCATACGCTTTTGGTAATTTGTAATCCGCATCTGCGGCAGTTTTAACAATGTGATATTTTTGCATATAACATCCTCTTATTGATATTGAGTCCAATCGCGTTCAAAACGAAAAACTTCTTTGGCAGGTGGCAATGGTGCTTGTGTTTCAATCCAACGCACGGGTTCATTGCCAACATTTTCAAAACTATGAATGCAACCAACACTCGTCCAAATCACATCACCTGCTCCGAGGTCATACACTTTTCCATCGGCAGTTGCTTTCACACGTCCACTGACGATGTAATATGATTCTTCAAAGGTATGGTCGTGTGGATCAATCTTTGCGGCGGGCATGTATTGAATCAAAAATAATGATTGATGAATTGCACCAAACGAACGGTCAACAAACATTTTGATGGCGACTCCAGTGGTTGGATTGAATCCTTCCATTTGAGACGCACCGCCGGGCGTTGGCAGTTGCGCCTCATCAAAATGACCTATGAAGCTGTTTGCATTCTCCGAAGCATTTGCTTCGCCTGAACTGATGAAGAACGTGTCGCGTCCATAATCTATATTGCGTGGTTGAGGTGAGTGCATCTCCAACCAACGAGCGGATTTATTACTCGAGTTATGAAAAGAATGTTTGACACCTGTACTAATCAAGCCATAATTCCCTGCACTGAGTTGATGAGTCTGGTCACCGATTTGTAAAGTGACTTCACCTTCGAGAATATAAAAACTTTCTTCAAATGAATGCAAATGAGACTCGATTTTTCCATTTGCATCTAAAAAGCAAATGCCCGTACCCATGTGAACGGAACCCATACCACGATAGACATAGCCTGCATAACGAAAGCCAAGGCTATGACCTTCATATAACTTTGGTGTTTGGGCAATGCTTGAGTCAATTTTGGATACGTAATGCATATTTATCCTTAATTTAATAATTGCAAAGGTTCTTCAATTAAATCCGCGAGTGCTTGTAAAAATTCTGCACCGCGTGCTCCATCTACGACACGATGATCACAAGATAAACTTAGTGTCATCATCGGTTGAATAAGTGGTTGACCATTGACCGGCACAACGCGGTCTGCGATTCTGCTAACAGCCAAAATCGCGGCTTGCGGTGGATTGACGATTGCATTAAACGCATCCACACCATACATGCCGAGGTTGCTGATGGTGAAGGTTCCGTCCTGCATGTCGTTGAGCTTGAGGGTGCTGGCGCGGGCACGGGCGGCGAGATCGTCCACGGTGGCTTGAATATCGCGCAGGGAGCGGGTTTCGGCATGATGGACGACGGGCACGATGAGGCCAGAGTCGAGGGCGACAGCGACGCCGATGTTGGCGGTGGGCCAGAGGGCGATTTCTTCGCCGTCGGTGGTGGCGTTGAGGTAGGGATGGCGAAGGAGGACGCTGGCGCTGGCTTTGACGAGCAGGGTGGTGACAGAGAGTTTGTCTCCACGTGCTTTGAGGCGGGCGCGCAGCGAATCGATGGCGGTGGTATCGACCTGCGCATCGAAGAAGATGTGAGGCGCGGTCTGGAAACTTTTTTGGAGGCGGGTGGCGATGGTGCGGCGCATGCCTTCGATTTTGACGGTGCGCGGGAGATTTGCGGCGGCAGGGGCAGCGGTTGGCTGCGGCTGTGGTGCGGGTTGGCTGTGTTGGGCGGCAGCAGTGAGGACATCTTGGGACTGGATGCGTCCACGCGGGCCGGTGCCGGTGATGGCGGCGAGATCGAGGCCGTTCTCGCGGGCGGTATG
>DQGV01000172.1 GCA_003524705.1 Anaerolineae bacterium
AAACTAACCAACCAAGTGAGTAATAGCGGATTGCTCTCAGAAAATTGAATGTTTCCTGTTTTCTCAAGAATCATCATCACCAAACCTGAGGCGACAGATAAAACCGCGACTATAAGAGAAACTTTTGGACCAAGCAAAAGCCCACTGATGATGATAGCCAACAAATATCCAAAGCTATAGGCTTCACTTCTTAACCCAGAACCACTGAACGCAACTACAGTAAAAAGAATCCAAAATATGACAACTTGAATCACAGACGCTTGGCGTACATATCCGCGTCGCATCATGAAAAGCAAAGATACATTAATCGTAATAACAACAATGATTTCAATTCCAACCCGTATGGCAATTTCACGTTCAAGTGCAGGTACAAAGATTGTTACCAAAAGGGCGATGAAAATCAATCCCCATAAAATCATGTTTAACAAATACGCCTGATGCGTATCGAACTCATTTTTAAAAACAGGAGGTTTTAGAATTTTTTTAAAAAACTCAAACATTATTTCACTTTAACTTCCGCGCATCGCCTGCGCGAACAGTAATATTGATTGCATCCAAATATTCCAATAAAGCCTGTGCATATTTTCGTGTCGTGCTAAATATATCACGCACTTCTGCTAAAGTAATTTGTCCACTTTGTTTGATATGTGATTTTATTTTTTCTAGCATGTCATCATAATCTTTTTTGCGGAAGATGACATCCTGCGAAACAGAAATCAACCCATCAGACTCAATTAAAGCATTTAAGACTTCTTCACCAACTTCACTTTGACATTCTTTAACGCTCGGCGTGGTGTATGGATTCTCTTCAAATTTCCGCATCAGATTCTTAACCGCGGCTTGCTCTTGCTGTGTAAACAGAATCTCATGTTCAGGCTTGGAGACAACATTTGTAAAACGCAATTCGTGATTCGTAATTAAAAACTCCAGAACAATGTTAAATTGTTTGGTTGAAAGTTTAATTTTATTTTTTAATTCCTCTTTCGGCATTCCACTTCGTAAGCGATATTGTTTGTGATAATCACTGACAAGCCCTAATATTTTTTCTTTCGTTTTCTGCCATTCAGAGAATGAGACAACAAGCGACTCTGGATTTTTATTTTCTTCCAAAAGAATTAAGTGCTGATTTGCAATTAATTCATCCAATGCAGTTTCAAATTGTTCAGAATCCAACCGAGATTTTGATTTGACTTCTTTTATTGAGGCAATTCCTAAAGCAGATGCGGCTTCGAGTAAAACCTCGGCAGGTGAGCCGTGCGAAAGTGACTCAAGCGATTTCAAGACAGTATCGTCAAAGCGTTTGTGCCTGCCTTTGGGCTGATGGTCAACAATGATTCCACCGCCGAGCGTTTCACTGGGCGAAGGTCTTCGTAAGATGTATCTATCACCACGCACAGCCAAAATGGGTTCTCGTAATTCAAGCTGAATCCAACCTATTTCACCCGCTTTGAGTTCTTCTGTGCCGAGTAAACGGATTGTGGCAATGCCTTCACTTGCACCCACAAAAAACTTTACTTCATCGCCATGTTTAATTGGATTGCTTATATCTTTCAATAAATTTAATTTAGCATCTATTCTTCTTGTGGCTTGATATTGATTTGGATGTACAAGCACATCTCCACGCTTGATAGATTCTGTTTCTATTCCAGAAATATTGACAGCAGTTCTTGAGCCCGGCGTTGCAGTCTCTTCTTTTTTCTTGTGTGTTTGAAGTCCACGTATTCTGCCTTTTAGATTGTTTGGCAAAATTTCAATTTCATCACCAACATTTAATTCACCATCACTCAATGTGCCTGTAATGACTGTGCCAAATCCACTCATGCTGAAGACTCGATCGATGGGCAGGCGTGGGCGATTGAGATTTGGGCGAATCGGTTTGTTTTCAAGCAGAGATTGGAGATTGGTAATTAATGCATCCAGCCCTGTTTTATTTTTTGCAGAAACTTTAATAATTGGAGAATCCTTTAAGGTTGTATTGCTGAGGGTTTGGCGAATGTCGAGTTCGAGCAACTCAAGCCACCCTGAGTCTGAGGCGAGGTCGGTTTTTGTCAAAACAATTAAGGCGGGTGAAATCCCTAGTAAATCTAAGATGGCGATATGTTCTTTGGTTTGTGGCATGATGCCTTCATCTGCGGCGATGATTAATAAAGCCGCATCAATGCCACCGATGCCTGCTAGCATGTTTTCAATAAAATCTCTATGACCGGGCACATCGACAATGCCAACCTCTTCACCGTTTGGAAGGGTAAGCCAAGCGAAACCCAATTCAATGGTCATTTCGCGGGCTTGTTCTTCTTTGAGACGGTCGGGGTGTGTGCCTGTGAGTGCTTGGATTAATGTTGATTTGCCGTGGTCAACATGACCAGCTGTGCCAATAACTCTCATTAATAAAAATTCTTTCCACTTTCCTCTTTGCTTTTGAATGAAAGAAGAAAGAGGAAAGATTCTATTTACTGATTACTTCTTACTCTTTTTTCCATGCCCCATGATTCTTTGATAAGAGGTCATCCATTCGTGTACCACGTTCATTAGTTCTTGTAGTTGTTTTTCGGTGGTGTCTGTGGTTTGATGGATTTGGTCTTGTAAGGTTTGGCTAAGGTCTTCGATACTAGAAATTTGTTTTTGGTATTTATCAATTTCTTTGCGCATGTCACGGAATGATTCTTCAGATGAAAGGCTATAACCTGTCCAGCGTTTTTGGTCATCGGCTTTGAAGGTAATCCATTCTTGTCGCAATCTATCTTCAGCAAGGCGTTGCATTTCAGTTACTTCGTTAATGCGGCGTTCGAGTTTTGTGTTGAGGTCTACATAAGTATCCTGTGCTTTTTTGGCATTGCGCAAGGCTTCATCTAATTTTTGTAATTGTGAATCCATACCTTCGGCTTCTTTGGTGAAGACGTTAAATTTTTCTTGCCAATCTTTCCAGGCGCGGTCACGTTCTATTTGCGCAAGTGACTGTGATTCGAGGAATGCGGTTTGGGCTTGCTTGCGTTCTGATTCGGAGGCAATTAATTCAGTAAAGCGATTTTCAACATTGCGAATGCTATCAGCATTGATGGTAGATTTTTCGCGTGCTTCATCAACGCGTTTGCGCATGGCGGTTAGTTCACCTTGCATATCGGTAACTCGCTTAAGGTCATTTTTACGAGTTTCATCTAATGCACGTAAGGCGCGTTGTACATCTTCGTTAGAGCGTTTGCCTTCTTCTACTGTCAGTTTCAAATCATTGACATTGTTTAAGATTCTTTGAATTTCGTCACCACGCGTTTTAAGTTGTTTTTTTATCTCTGTTGTATCGGTTGTGGTTTTTAGATTGGTGAGTGTTTTGTTAATTTCAGTTAACTCTGTTTGTAATTTCTTGGCGGCATCTTTTTCGTTTTTGAGGCGAGTTTTTTCATTTTCATCAATTTGTTTTAATAAATCTGTGCGTTGTTTGGTCATCATAGAATCAAATTGTTCGATGCGCTTTGCGGCAGGAACTACATCAGTCATTTGTTTGCTGAATGTTTTTAATTGTTTTGAAACCACACTAACAGAAGATTCAAAAGAAGCCAGGCGTTCACTTAACGAAGCCAAAGCATCTTTATTTTCGCGTTGTTGTTTATCTAACCATTCAAGGCGTTTGACGATTTGCTCAAATTCCATATTGTTCTCCAAAATTCATCCAAGTAGGATGAATCAAATTATACACTTTTAAGAAAGAGGAAAGAAGAAAATTATTGACTTAGATG
>DQGV01000297.1 GCA_003524705.1 Anaerolineae bacterium
ATGCGCCTCTTTCTTGATTTATACCTGCTTTTTGAAATTCGACATTTATTTTAACGTCAAATTAGTTAACCGCAATCTTAATTTTCTTCGGGCGAGCAGATTCTGCTTTTGGCAAAGTGAGAGTTAACACGCCATCTACAATTTTGGCTTCCACCTTTTCTGCATCAATTTCAGCAGGCATTCGTAACGTGCGGCGGAATTCACCTTGTGGAATTTCATTCAATACAAAGTCCGCATTGTCATCGGCTTTGTATTCGCCTTCAATGCTGACGACATTCTCTAAAACTTGAATGTTCAAATCTTCGGCTTTCAAACCCGGCACAAGTGCATAGAGAGTGTAAGCATCTTCTTCTTCACGAACGTTGACGCGAAGAGAGTTTTGACGTGGCTGTTCTGCCAATCGGCGAACCACACGGCGGAAGGGATAAGGTTGGATATAGAGGGACATAATTTGTTTCTCCTTAGTTTGTATTTTTTTATTAGGCTTATGTTAAATAGAAAATGTAAGAAAAAAGATAACAAAATGTAGAATTTTTGTAAGAGCTACTTCATAGGTATAATTCACACAATGAAAAAATTTATGTGGCTGATTATTCCTGTGGTTGCCATAGCAACTGCAGGAATTTACTTGTACTTTAACTATGGAAGAAACGCCCGCACAGTCGAAGTATTTCAATGGTTTAGTGACCCTTCTTCCAGACCTGAATTAATGATGACGATGGGTACACAATGCAATGATGCACCGTTCATCTTCCCCACAAATGGTTTGATTGGTTTTATTTGGGATGATTCCTTTCGCCCCGGTCACCGCCATTCTGGGTTAGATATTTTCGCAGGTACAGAAGTTGGCGTAACTCCAATTGTGGCGGCATATCCTGGCTATCTCACCCGCCAAGAAGATTGGATTTCTACAGTCATCATCCGCGTGCCAAATGACCCGCTTCAACCTTCGCGCCAAATTTGGGTGTACTATACTCACATGGCAAGTTCTAACGGACTTTCTTTTGTCTCACCAGATTTTCCGCCCGGTACAGAAGAAGTATTTGTAGAAGCAGGCGCATTTTTAGGCTATCAAGGCAATTACTCCGGCGACCCGCTCAACCCGACTGGCTTACATTTGCATATATCAATTGTAGAAGATGATGGTTTTGGAAATTTCAAAAACGAACTAGAGATTGAAAATACCTACGACCCTTCGCCATATTTCGGTTTGCCATTGAATGCCAATGAAAATCCAGATATGATTCCGGTTTGTGAATAGGTTTCAGGTTGAAAGTCTAAGGTCAAAGGTCTAAAGTCAAATGGATGTTAAAAATAAGGTTGTCTTGATAACAGGTGCAGGCAAGGGGAATGGACGTAAACTTGCTGAGGAATTTGCCAAACGTGGTGCTATCATCGCGACGAATGATATTTCGCCGATGAATGTTGAGGATGTGGTTGATTCAATCAATAAAAATGGCGGGAAAGCAAAATCATATATTGAAGATGTAGCCAAAAAAGTAGGTGCACAAGCATTGATTAAAAATGTCGAAGATGATTTTGGAAAAATTGATATTTTGATTAATCACGCCGCAGTTGAACCGCATGTTTCATTATTGAAAATGGATGAATGGGATTGGCATCGTGTACTTGATGTGAACATCACAGGTGCATTTTTGATGATGCAATCTGTTGGAAGAATGATGAAAGCACAAGGCTCAGGTGTAATCATCAGTTTGGTTGAAGAAGCAGGTAAAACGTCAGAGAAAGAGGCGGGGGCATATTTTGCAAGTCAAGCAGGCTTGAGGGAATTATCGGAGCAAATGAATCTGGAATTGAATTCATATCATGTCAAAGTGTTTGCTGTTGAAAATTCTGAACATACAATTGAAAAAGTTTTTTCGTTGTTGGAGGAAGCATGAAAGAATTGTTGGAATACCGTGAAAAGTTAATTGCGAGATTATCTGAAGCAACAAAAGAATTTTGTGAAGTGTGTGAAAGTTTTGCAAACCCATTTGAAAAAGTAGATGGCGATTGGAATGTGCATCAAATTGCATCACACACGCGCGATGTGGAGCATTTGATTTATAGTGAGCGTGTGCGTAAAACATTAAGTGAAGATAACCCGCATTTCAAAAGTTTCAATGCCGATGCTTGGATGGCAGAACATTACAATAAAGATGAACCTTTGAATAAAATATTGCTTGACTTTGATGCAAATATCACTGCATTATGTAACACACTGAAAAATATAAAACGAGAAGATTGGTCGCGATTAAGTAACCATGAAAGTGCAGGCAATGAATTAACGTTGCAATTATGGGTGGAGCGAAGTTTGGCACATATTGAAGAACATTTGAAAGCATTGAAAAAATAACATAACGAGAATTATATGCTTCCATTTGTGAATCTTAGTGATACAGTCATTACATTACGTCCGTTTAATTTTGGAGAAGAAGATGAACTATATAATGCGGTTCATTCTTCTTTGCCAGAATTAAGCCCATGGATGAGTTGGGCAAATGAAAGTTACACAAAAGAATCAGCCCGTAACTACATCACCATCACGCGGGCTGAATGGAATCGTTCGTTATATGTATTTGCAATTACTGATGCAAAGACAGATGAAATTTATGGAGCCTGTAGTTTGAGCCATATTCATCCCATTTATAAATTTTGTAATTTGGGCTATTGGATTAAAACTTCACATCATGGCAAAGGTTTGGCAGGTAGAGCCGCGTTAATCGGTGCTCGTTTTGCATTTGAAAAAATAAAACTCATCCGCGCCGAAATTGTGATTGCAGTTGGTAATGAAGCCAGTAAACGTGTAGCAGAAAAAATTGGCGCACATTATGAAGGGATTTTGCTGAACCGCATGACGGTTGGAAAAAATATTTATGATGCACACATGTTTTCGCTTCTTCCCTCTGACTTCGGCTTGGTTGCTAGTCTTTGATACTTTCTTTTATTTTTTAACAAACCCTAATATTTTCTCATTATAATCATCGCGTGCAAACAACAACTTCAAATCGCCCATCACGAAATTTAATTGCCATCATTTCAATTACTATTTTAATCATCACAGCCTCAAGCATGATTCCTGTAAACTTTTTTTCATGGCTGTGGGATAGGCTTAATGTTTTTGCAACCGTTTTCCTCGGCATCTTTGTTGAAGCCGTGCCGTATTTATTGCTCGGCACACTTGCTTCGGGCTTAGTAGAAGTTTTCACCGACAGAGACCAAATTGCCCGTTGGGTTTCGAAGCGTCCCGTCGCCTCATCAATTACTGGCGCGATGATGGGCATGATTTTTCCAGTGTGCGAATGCGGCGTGGTTCCACTCACGCGCAGATTATTCAAAAAAGGATTACCGCTTTCAGCAGGGATTTCATTTCTACTTGCCGCACCTGTATTGAATCCGATTGTGCTATTCAGCACCGCTTCAGCCTTCGGGTGGGCGGATATGTTGTTCTGGAGATTTTTTCTTAGCCTCATCATCGCTGTGACGGTTGGGTTAGTATTTTCTGTTCAAAAAGATTCAAGCAATGTTTTGAAAACTGTTTTTGATTCACACGAACATAAACATTCATATCAAGATAAATCTATGACAGAAAAAATTCGCCAAGCCTTCTTAATCACAGTGGATGAATTTTTTGATATGGG